>JBGTNO010000303.1:0-7795 GCA_041743065.1 Chthoniobacterales bacterium | reverse complement strand
CGCGGGCCGGCGGAGTCCGGCCCGCTCTTCATTCGACAGGAAACGCCACTGCCCGGGCGGAAGGCCTTTGCCGGTGATCGGGCCGATGCGGATGCGCTCCAGGGTTTCCACCTCCCAGCCGATGCTGTAAAACATCTGTCGAATCTGCCGTTTCATGCCCTGCATCAGGACGATGCGCAGACGCCGCGTGCTCAGGCGCTGGATCGATTCGGCGCGGGCGCGACCGCCTTCCATGTGGATGCCTTTGCGGAGGATGGCGCTCTTTTCGTAGTCGAAATTGTGATCCAGCGTCACTTCATATTCCTTCTCCATCTTGAAACGCGGATGGGTGAGCCGCAGGGAAAGGTCGCCATCGTTCGTCAGGATGATCAGGCCTTCACTGTCCTTATCCAGTCTGCCCACGTGATGGAGCTTCGGCCATTTTTCCGGTAGCAGGTCGAAGATGGTCGGTCGGCCCAGCTCGTCATCCGCCGAGCAGACGTAGCCCTTCGGTTTGTTGAGCAACACATACTGGAGAGGCTGTTGATGGATCAGCCTGCCGGAGACTTTGACTGAATCGCCGGGTTCGACCTGCGTCGCCAGTTCGCTGACTGGTTCGCCGTTCAGCGTCACCTTGCCCTCCTGGATGAGAGTTTCGCAACGGCGGCGGGAGCCGAGCCCGGCAGCGGCTAGATATCGATTAAGTCTCATGTTTTTCTGGTGGCTAGTCTTGGGGATCGGGAAAATGGGACGACCCGGACGGTGAACGGGTCCGCAAACGCCCGCGCCGCAAAGGAGGTGCCGCTCATCTTGAGCGCCACCCGATTCAGACGGGTGAGGTTGCGCATGAACAGTTGGTATGACACGCGTGGTGGAGGGCGGCAAGAGGCTGGTTGATCTTGCCGAGGAGGCTTTTGTTTGCCAATGGTGGCGGATGTTCGACGTTTTTCTTGGAGCGGCCTCGGAATCGACCGCCCAGGCCATCGCCCAGGGGCACTGGGGCAACATCGCGGGGGTGCTGGTTTTGCTCATCGGGCTGGAGCTGGTCCTCGGGGTGGACAACATCCTGGTCATCTCGATCATGGTGTCGCGGCTCGACCCGGCGATTCAGCAGCGGGCGCGGATGATCGGTCTGGTGCTGGCGCTGGTGGCGCGAATCGGGTTGCTTTTCGGGGTGACCTGGTTGCTGGGACTCTCCTCGCCGCTCGGGGAGGATTTTCCGGTGCTGGCCGGAGTGCCCGTGCTGTCGCATATGTCGCCGAAGGACCTCATCCTGCTCGCGGGCGGTCTTTTTCTGATCTACAAGGCGGTCAAGGAAATCCACCACCTCGTGGAGCGGGAGGAGGAAGGGCATGGCCTGAAGAAGCGGGACGCCTTTGCCGCGGTGATCGGGCAAATCGTCATCCTGGATATCGTATTCAGCCTCGATTCCGTGATCACGGCCGTGGGCATGATCGATACCTTGTGGGTGATTATCGTGGCGGTGGTGGTGGCGTTTATCATCGTCATGATCTTTGCGCGACCGATCAGCGACTTCATCCTGGCCCATCCCGCGATCAAGATCCTGGCGCTCAGTTTCCTCGTCACCATCGGGGTCACGATCATGATGGAGGCTTTCCACAAAGACATCCCGAAGGCTTACATCTATCTGCCGATGGGTTTCGCCTTCGCCGTCGAGTTGCTCCAGATGCGCTACTCCGCCAATCGGAAAAAGGCGAAGCCGGAATAGCCCGAAAACACCGGACCCGCTTTCCCCGGATCGCACGCGTTATTGCTTTCTCCGCCCAGAGGCGCGCGCTAGAAGTGAGCGATGACCAGAAAGCGCCAGGGCTCCGGAACGCCCCAGAAAAGTTCCCGCCCTGCCCGCCGCTCCCGCGGCAGCCGCGGAAGTCGAGGTCGCGGTAATGCCGACCCGCAGGACCAAGTGAAGCCACCGCCAAAGGGCTCGCGGAATCGTTCGCCAAAGTCCGACCGCCCCGCTCGCGGCGGCGGTAATCCGCAAGTGGCCAGCCAGCTCCTGCGTCTGCTCGGCGAGGAAGATTACCAGCCGTTGCCCAAAGTCGATCTCTCCAAAGCCCTGGGCCTGCCCGCCGACGATCGCGGCGATCTCCGCCGCGTGCTCGACGACCTCGAGCGCGAAGGCAAGATCGCCCGCGTCCGCAAGGATCGCTATATCCTGCCGGCGATCGCCGACCTCGTCACCGGCGTCATTCAGATTCACGCCCGGGGCAGCGCTCATCTCCTAAGCAAGACGCCCGGGGAGGACGATGTCTTCATCTCCGGCGAAAACACCGACACCGCCATGAATGGCGACACCGTGCTCGTGCGCCTGATGCACGAAGGCGCCGCCCAGCGCGGCCAGGAGCGGAAGCTGGAGGGCCGCGTCGTCCGCATCCTCGAGCGCAAGAATCCCACCATCGTCGGCACCCTGCAAAAGACGGCCAAGAATTTCTTCTACGTCATCCCCGACGACTCGCGCCTCACTCAGGATGTCTATGTCCATCCCGGCGAGGTCACCCTGCCGCGCCGGCCCGAAGTGGGCGATAAGGTGGTGGTGAAGCTGGAGCCGTGGGAATCGCGCCACGTCAATCCCGAGGGCGAAATCATCGAGGTCATCGGGCCGGCAGGCGATCCCGGCGTGGACATTATCTCCATCATCAAGCGGCATCGGCTGCCCACCGAATTCCCGCCCGGCGTGGTGGCCGAAGCGGAGAAAATCGAGGAGCGCGTGCACCCGAACGAGCTGGCCCAGCGGCAGGATCTGCGCGACCAGATGATCGTCACCATCGATCCCGACGACGCCAAGGATTTCGACGACGCCATCCAGGTCGAGCGGACGAAAAGCGGCTGGCGGCTCGGAGTCCACATCGCCGACGTTTCCCATTACGTCCGCCCCGGC
This sequence comes from Chthoniobacterales bacterium, assembly GCA_041743065.1. Lineage (GTDB taxonomy): Bacteria > Verrucomicrobiota > Verrucomicrobiia > Chthoniobacterales > Chthoniobacteraceae > JBBSOD01. The sequence continues at coordinate 4,917 of JBGTNO010000303.1, read as the reverse complement.
AGCCGCCTGGACAAGGAAGCCTACGAGCGCGGCAATAGCGTTTACCTCGTCGATCGCGTTCTGCCCATGCTCCCCGAGGCGCTTAGCAACGGCATCTGCAGCCTGCGGCCCGAGGTCGAGCGGCTGGTCTTTTCCGCCCACATCGAATTCGATCGCGTCGGCCAGCCCACCCGGTGGCGGTTCGATCGCAGCGTCATCCGCAGCCAGCGTCGCTACACTTACAAGGAAGCGTTCCAGGATTTGCGGAAACCGCCGACCGACCCGCTCAGCCAGCACCTCCACACCGCCTGGGATCTCGCCTCCGTCCTGCGCCAGCGCCGTTTCGCCGCCGGCTCGCTCGACCTCGATTTTCCCGAAGTCAAAGTCTGGCTCGATGAAGATAAACGCCCGATCCGCCTCGAAAAGATCGAAAACGACATCTCGCATCAGCTCATCGAGGAGTTCATGCTCGCGGCCAACGAAGCCGTCGCCTACGAGACCAAGTCGAAGAAAGCCGCCGCCGTCTATCGCATCCACGAAGATCCCGATCCCGACAAACTCGCCGAGTATCGCGAACTCGTGCAGAGCTATCAGATAAAGATTGGCGACCTCACCAAGCGCGCCGAGCTCACCGCCCTGCTCCAGAAGATAAAGGGCCGGCCCGACGAATACGCCCTCAAGCTCGGCCTGCTCAAGAGCCTCAAGCGCGCCACCTACGATGTCAGCCCCGTCGGCCACTACGGCCTCGCCAAGGTAAACTACACCCACTTCACCAGCCCCATCCGGCGCTACGCCGACCTCGTGGTCCACCGCGTCCTCGCCGGCATCATCGATCCCGGAAAAAAAGGCACCCCCACCAGCGTCGATCTGCCCGAAGTCGCCGAGCACATTTCCACCACCGAGCGCACCGCCGCCGAGGCCGAGCGCGAGTCCGTGAAGCTGAAGAAGCTCGAGTATTTCCAGCTCCAGCTCGACGAGAAGAACCCCGAGGCGTTCCCCGCCGTCATCGTCGATGTGCGGAGCTACGGCATGCTCGTCGAGCTGCCCGACTTTGTCCTCACCGGCCTGATCCACGTCTCAGCGCTGAACGACGACTTCTACATCTTCGATCCCGTCCGCCTGCGTTTCCAGGGTAAACGCACCCGCCGCAGCTTCGCCATCGGCGAGCCGCTGGAAGTGATGGTCGCCCGCGTCGATACCTACAAACAGCAAGTTGATTTCTACCCCGCCCCACCCGAGCCCGAGCCCAAGAAAAAGCGCGGTCGTTGACGGGGAACCCGCGAGACGCGTGTCCTCCCCCAAGGCTCTGCGGGGGCGTTTTGCTCAGTCATTTCCCTGCGAGGACCTTCAGGCCTTTGACTCGCTTGAATTCACCCACGTTACCCGTCACTACAGTGGCGCCGAGGCTGCGGGCATGAGCGGCGATGAGCAAATCGAGAGGGCCGAGCAGATGAAGCCTCCCAGTCCGTCGAGGTTAAGGTCGCGCTTCGGCTGATCGATTTGCCGCTCAATATCCGGGAAATCGACCGCTTGCGGGAACGTCTCACGCAGGTGGCGGGCGACATCGCGCAGCGTTTTCAGCTTGGGCGACCGTTGCGGCTTTAAGACCACCTCCTCACCACGTTTCTCGATGACGACCTCCGTCCCTTCAAAGCGAAATGCCCTGGGAAGGCGGACCGCCTGGCTGCCGGCGTGTTGAAAAATCTTAGCCGTCGTCATATCTACAAAGTGTCGCTATTTCGACGTGCGCTCAATCGTATTGCCAGGGCGCGCCAGGGCGCGACAGCTATCTGGTCGCCAGGAAATCGACGACCGTTTGGGCTAGTTTTGGGCCGATGCCTTCGATGGCGGAGATCTGGTCGGCGGTGGCCTTTTTGAGGCGGGCGACGGAGCCGAATTGGCGGAGCAGGAGCTGTTTGCGGTTCTCGCTCACGCCGGGGCAATCGTCGAGGATGCTCTCGCCGATGCGGCGTTTCATGAGGAGCTGGTGGTAGCCGTTGGCGAAACGGTGCGCTTCGTCGCGAATGCGCTGGAGCAGGCGGAGCGCGCCGGAATCGTCGGGCAGGATAAGCGGGAACGGGCGCGCGGGGCGGTGGATTTCCTCGCGCTCTTTGGCGAGACCGATGATGGCCTGGTCGTGCAATTGCAGGCGCTGGAGTTCTTTGCAGGCGGAGCTGAGCTGGCCTTTGCCGCCATCGACGATGACGAGGTCCGGCAGCCGGACGGGCGCGGCGGCGGAGAGGCGCCGCAGGGCTTCGGCGGGATCTTCCTGGGTGAACTCGGCGTCGGGATGGAGCGAGCGCGCTTCGAGCAGGACGCGGGAATAGCGGCGGCGGATTACTTCGGCCATGCTGGCGAAATCATCCTGTCCCTCCACGCTTTTCACGCGGTAGCGGCGGTAGTTGGACTTGTCGGGCTGGCCGTCGCGGAAGCAGACCATGGAGGCGACGATGTGGGTGGTGGAGATGTTGGAAATATCGAAGCACTCCATGATCCGCGGCGGGCGGGCCAGGTCGAGCGCGTCGGCCAGCGCGGCGAGGTCGGCTGCGGGAGTGACGGTGCTCGGCAGCGAATGGCGGGTGAACTTGCGCACTTTGCGGGTGGTTTCCTTGAGATCGGCCAGGATATTGCGCAGCTCGGCGGCACGCTCGAAATCGAGGTCGGCGGCCGCTTTTTCCATCTCCTCGCGCAGGGCGTGCAGGGCGTCGGGCGACTGGCCATTCAGAAAATCGCAAGCGCGCTGGATGCGCTCGCGGTATTGCGCGGAGTCGATGGCGGCCCGCTTCATCGGCACCTGATCGGTGGAGGATGTCAGCTCGCGCTCGCTCGGATTGCCCCGGCCAAACGTGAGCACGCCAAACTTGCGCCGCATGAAATTCAGGGTCTGCCGCAGCGCGCCGGCGTGCGCGTAGGGGCCGAAGTAGAGGGCGCCGTCATCTTTCCGCAGCCGCGCCAGCCGGAAACGCGGCCAATCCTCGCGCGGGTCCACTTTGACGAGCAGGAATCGTTTGTCGTCGCGGAAGCTGATGTTGTAACGCGGCCGAAATTCCTTGATCAGCTTGCCCTCAAGCAGCAGCGCCTCGGGCTCGCTGCGGACGGTGTGAACCTCGAAATTCCAGATGCTGTCGAGCAGGGCGCGGGTTTTCAGATCGGCCCGCGACTGGCGCGAGGGCATGAAATAGGAGCCGACACGTTTGCGAAGATCGCGCGCTTTGCCCACGTAGATGACGCGATTTAGCCGGTCCCGCATGAGATAGACGCCCGGCTTATGCGGCAGCTCCTGGACCTGGCGATTAAGATCGGATTTGTCCGGACGGGCGGGGACGGTCATAGACGGCGGCGCGGTTGCATCTGCAGGGGCGGAGGCTAATATAGGCGGACGTTCATGAAATTCATTTTTAATCTCATCGGTCTGAGCCTGCTGCCCGCGTCGCTCCTCGCGCAGGAGGAACCCGTCGGCGCGGTGGCGGGCGAGAGCGCGAAGAATCTCTCGCTCTGGGACCTGCTGCAGCTGGGCGGCTGGGCCATGTTCCCGCTCGCCGTGCTTTCGATCATCGCGGTGATGCTCCTTCTGATCTTCCTTGTCTCGATGCGGCGCGGGGCGGTCCTTTCGCGCAGCTACATGAACACGGCCGACGTCCTGCTCAAAAAAGGCGATCTGCCCGGCCTGCTCTCCATTTCCTCCCGCCACAGTGAAATGGTGGCCCGGGTGATGCAGCGGACGCTCGACTTCGCGATCAAGAATCCCCGCGCGTCGGTGGAAAGCCTGCGGGAGATCGCCGAGACCGAGGCGGCCAGCCGGGCGGCGGCGATCCAGCATCGGGTGGTCTATCTGGCGGACGTGGGCGTGCTCGCCCCGATGGTCGGTCTCTTCGGCACGGTGGTCGGCATTACCAAATCCTTCGGCGTGATGGGCAGCGAGGCCTCCCAGGCCCCGCGCGCCATTCTGCTCGCTTCCGGCGTGTCCGACGCGCTGGTGGCCACCGGCTCGGGGCTGATCATCGGCATCATCGCGATGGGCTTTTACGCGCTCTTCCGCAATAAAGCGCAGCGGCTGATCTCCGATCTCGATATCGCCACCACCCATCTGATGAGCCTGCTGGCGCTGGGCCACGCCCCGCCGGGCACACGCGATCGGCGCGAGCGCACCGCCAGTTTCGACGACGAGGAATACTAAGCGCCCGCCCGCGAACCCGCCGCCCCATTTTCCTGTGAAAGTCCGCCGCATCCGCGCTCACGCCAAGCCCGAGATCTTTACCTTCCAGATCGCTCCCATGGTGGATGTGCTGCTGGTGTTGCTCGTCTTCTTCATCGTGACCTGGAATTTTGCGCTGAGCGAAAACGCGCTCGATGTCACCGTGCCCGCCGCCGCCCAGGCCAAGGAAACGCAGGCTTACGTGGGGCAGGTGGTGGTGAACGTGCGCGAAGACGGCGCGATCGTTTTCAACCGCCAACCGATCACCAGCGAGGAACTCCGCGAGAAGCTGACCCAGCTCCGCGCTCTCTATCCCGACCAGGCCGTCATCCTGCGCGGCGATCAGAACGTCGATTACAAGCACATCGTCGAGGTGCTGGATATCTGCCGCGCGGCCAACATCTGGAACGTCGCCTTCGCGACGGCCAAAGAGAAGAGCTGAGTTCGCGTGGCCATGCTTCGCGCGAACACCCCTCGGGAGCCCCGCTGCGCTCCTTCCATCTCCTCTCGGGAGGAGAAGCGCGGGGGAGGTGATGCGACCCTCGAATACTTTCTCCTCTGGAGAGGAGATGGAAGCGAAGCGCTGCCGAGGCGTGGTCGGCGCGCACCCCCGCCCCACGCGCCAGCGCTCCATTGCAATCCGCCGCGAAAGCGTTTTGAATTCCCGCCTTGTCCGTCAGTCGAATGACCGTGCGCCCCGAATCCATCGCCAAGCTTTTCTGCCTGCTCGGGCTGCTGCTGCC
>JBGTNO010000302.1:0-3416 GCA_041743065.1 Chthoniobacterales bacterium | reverse complement strand
CCGCGCACTGCCCGGGATCGAGTTCGCCCGCCTTCACGGCGAAATGTTTCCGCGCCGCGGCATCCACCCCATACACGCCATCGCCCATTTCGATCGCATTGACATAGAGTTCGAGGATCCGGCGCTTGCTCAGCATCTTTTCCATCAGCACGGTGTAGGCCAGCTCGAGGCCTTTGCGCACATAGGAGCGGCCCGGCCAGAGAAACAGCGAACGCGCGCACTGCATGGTGATAGTCGAGGCTCCGCGAGGCGGCTCCCCGCGGGTTTCGGCCGCTTCCCGCGCGATCTTCACCTCTTTCCAGTCGATGCCGTGGTGCTCGAAAAAACGGGCATCTTCGAGGCCCACGACATCTTTCAGGAAGGCCGACGGCACCCGCTCGATGTTCACCCAGCGATACTGGATGACACCCGAGTATTTCTCGGAAAACTGCCCCTCGACCCAGCGCCACAACATCAGAGAAGTGACCGGCGGATCGATCACGGCCACGCAGCCGACCTGCCCGATCGGCAGCAGCGCCAGCGCGATCAGCAGCAGGATGAGTCGGCGCCCCCAGCGGGCGCTCTGGCGCGGCGATTTCGTTTTCTTCCGGGCCATGGATCGATCAAGGCAAGGCGGTCTCGCTTTCGCAAGCGCAATGGGGAGCCGCGTGCGCTCGCCGACTCACATCGAAACGAACTTCCCCCTTGCACCCTCCCAGCTCGTCCCTTATGTAACCTCCCTCATTCCGCGAGGGGTTGGTAGCTCAATGGTAGAGCAGTGCCCTTTTAAGGCATTGGTTGTGGGTTCGAGCCCCACCCAACCCATTCTCCTGATTCATGAAGCGATTTTCTTATCGCACCATCGCCCTGGCGCTCGTGGTGCTGGGCCTCGCGGCCTATCTTTTCCTGCGCCCCCGCCCGGCGCCCGCCCCGACCATCCCGTGGGCGGTCGAAGCGGTGCGCCAGTTTGGCGGAGACTCCATCTATTTTAATCCGGCGGTCCGTGGGGTGGTCGAAAAAGCGACGCCGGCGGCCGTCTCGGCGCCCGGCCCTCAGGCGGCGCGTTTTCCGGATGCGCCGATCAACGTGCCAGTGTTTCGCCAGCTCGACCGCAAGCTGCGCTTCGACTCGGTCGTCCTGGGCGGCGATCCGGCCCTGTTTTTCCCGCTGCTGCAGCACCTGCGCGAGACGGGCGACTGGACGCTGGTTTACGTGAGCGACCTGCTCATGATTTTCCAGCGGCTTCCGGAGAAAGCGTGGACCGCGGCGCACCTCGCGCCGATCGAGGAGAAGATCGCGTCACTTCCGGCGGACCAGCGAGCGGAAGTCTATCTCCGGCTGGCCGGTCAACTGCAGGCCCTGCGCGAACTCGACCGCTCGAAACCGTTGATCGACGAAGCCATCGCCCTCGCCCCGGAATCCGCTCTCGCCCAGGTCCAGTTGGCCCGCTACCACGCGCAGAAGCGCGATTTGCCGAAGGCGCTGCGGGCGGTGGAAAACGCTCTGGCCAAAGACCGCAAAGCAGCCGACGCCCTTTTTCTGAAAGCTCAGATTCTCCTCTCTCTGGGGAAAGGCGCCGAGGCCTATCCCGTCTCGAAACGACTGCTGAGCGCCAGCCCGGAGGATCCGCAGGTGCTCTACCTGCACGCCAAGATCGCCCACGAAGTCCGGGCTCTCACCGAAGAACGCGAAGTCCTGGAAAAACTGGTGAAGCTGGCCGCGGCCGCCGGCCAGCCCACTGCGACGTATCGGGTTTACCTCGGCCAAGCCTACTCCGCGAACGGCGAACCCGAAAAAGCGTTTCAGCAATTCGACGTGGCGCTGAAAACGGACGAACTCCCGCCCGATCAGCGGAAGTTTGCCGAAGAAGCCCACGAGCGTTTGCGGCCCGCCGCGCCGACTCCGTAAACCGACGCGGAAGCCGTCTTATTCCGGCCTATTTTCCTCGAGTTCCTTCTCCGTCACGGAAGGTCGGGCTTCATCGCCGATAAATTCCTCCTGCGGTTCGTCCATGGTCGATTTTTCGGTGTGAGGATGTTTTTCGTCTTCGTCCGGCATGCCGTTACTATTGCTCCTTCTCGATGTACCGCGCCAGTTCCGATTCGTCCTCCATGATCCGCTCGTAGTTCGGATTCGAGGCCTTGATCCGGACCACTTCTTTCCCCACCAGCGCGCGGATCGCCCAGCCGTCCGCCTTATCCCCGCTGCGATAATGGTAGTAGCCGTAATAGCTCCGCGCCCGGGAGGAAGTCAGCTCATCCGACTCCAGCTCGATCTTGGTGAAGGCACCCGGCTTGAGCTCGATGTCTTTCTGACCGCGATCGAAGAGAAAACGTTTCGAACCACTGGTGGGGCGGCCGAAGAAATACCATTCAAGGGAAAACTTTCCCGGCAACGGGCTCATGTTGCGCACCGAGACTTCGAGCACGCTCGATTTGGCCTGCTTCTTGTAATAGTAGCTGCTGAACGAGTCGCGCGAAGCGGCGAGGGTCGAACTGGAAGTCGAGGACTTCACGTCAAGATACACACTCTTGCTCAGTTCCGCCGGGGCGGCGGTCTCCTGCCCGCGAGCCCACCCGCTCCAGATCATTGCCAGCAGCCCCGCCCACAAACTGATCTTCAGTCCAATCATGGACCCATTTGTAATGACAGCCGCATATTCGCGTCAAGCCGGGAGTAAGGCGGGCGCTCACGGCCATTCAGATGACTCCTGAATTGAGGGGATGGCGAAGAGATCGAGCCGTCCCAAGTCACGAGCAGAGGGAACCCAGGCGAATCCGCCAAGGCCATCGCCCGGTCGGCCGAGCTCGCTTGGCGCGATGATCGCGAGGTAGAGTTTGCAAGTTCGTCACCCTTCCCTGTATTTCAGCGGAGTCTGTGAACATCGTCTCTTCCCCCGCTTCGGCCCGGCCCTTTTTGCGCGGAGCGCATCCTATCGTGCTGGTGCCGACCATGGGCGCGCTGCATGCCGGTCACGAGGCGCTCCTCCGCGAGGGACGCCGCCGGGCGGGCGACTCGGGTAAACTGGTCGCCAGCATCTTTGTCAATCCGCTGCAGTTTGGTCCCGGTGAGGATTTCGAGCGCTATCCGCGGCCAGCGGAGGCGGATCAGGCCTTCTGCCGCGAGCTGGGCGTCGATCTGCTCTGCGCGCCGACGCCGGACGCGATGTATGCGCCGGACTTTTCGACGTTCGTGGAGGAGACGTCGCTCTCTTCCGGACTGTGCGGCGCTTCCCGGCCGGGGCATTTCCGCGGGGTTTGCACGGTGGTGTTGAAGCTTTTCCATGCGCTGCGGCCCGATATCGCGCTCTTCGGCGAGAAAGATTACCAGCAGCTCGCCATCATCCGCCGGATGGTGCGCGACCTGGATCTGCCGATCGAAATCGCGGGGGTGCCGACGGTGCGCGAGGCGGATGGTCTGGCGCTCAGTTCGCGCAA
>JBGTNO010000301.1:0-11611 GCA_041743065.1 Chthoniobacterales bacterium | reverse complement strand
CGACACGGCGGAAGTGCCGCCGCATCTGCCGCTGGGCGAAGCCAATCCCAGCGCCGGTCTCGTCCACGCCGCGCTCGACCCCTTCGCCAACGCCGTCCATATTTCACTGCTCCGCGAGCGCCGCTCCCCCACCCCCGAAACCGCCGTTTACCTGGCCGGGCTCCGATCCCGTTTTCTCGGCGAAGGCCCGGAAAGCCTGAACAGTCAGGAGCGCACGTCGCTCCTGCTGGACGGTGACTCCATGCTCACGCTCCACCGCGAACTTTGGCGCTTCTCCAAGGACGCGCTGCCCGGGTGGTGCCAGCCTATTTTCCCGCAATACATCCGCCTCTGGCACCTCGGTAGCTAGCGCCTGCCCCCCGCGCTATCTAGGCTGGGGAGGAACCCGAGGGGCCATGCGCGCGGCGTGAAAGAGATATTGCTGAGCGTAGCCGCCATACGGTCCGAAGTGACTGTCCGCAAATTTTTGAATCTGGCGGGGCGTGAGCTGGCGCCGCCGTGAGAGATAGGTCGAGCGCAAGGCCCGCTCTATCCACACATCCACCGGAAAGGCCCGCCATCTCTCGTAGGCAAACAGCATCACGCAATTAGCCACCTTGGCGCCGACGCCCGGCAGCTCACAAAGGGCGGCGCGCAATTTCTCGTCATCGAGTTCGCGCAGTTTTTCCAGCGAAAATCCCTCGGCTACGATCGTCGCGGTGCGTTGTAAATTCGCCGCGCGATAGCCGAGCCCGCTGGCTCGCAGTTCATCCTCGGTCGCCGCCGCCAGCCGCGCCGCGCCTGGGTAGGCATAGACGTCGCTGTCTAGTCTTTCTCCATGGCGCCGACGCAACGCCAGGGACATCTGGCGAATGTGCGCCACCTGTTTCATGGGCGACGTTATGAAGGTCGCGAGACACTCCCAGAGCGGCTGCCGGATCAGGCGCATCCCCTGGCAGGCGGCCATCGCCTGCCGCATGACTTCATCGTGTGGGAGGGTGGCGGAGATCGTCGCCATATCGTGATCCAGCGCCAAATAGCGCGCCGCGACCGAAGCGGATCCCTGATGAATCAGCAGTCCGGCGGAATCCTGGCTAAGCGCGAAAGGCTTTTGCCCAATCGCTCCCCGGAAGAGGCCATCCAGCTCCGTCCAGTGAAAAACCTGCCCGGAGTTCAGGGTCAGGCGCAAAGCGAAATCCGGCGCGGGCCACCGCTCCATCAGCGAATAAAGTAGCTCAGGTTTTCCAGCTCGATGGCCAGATCGACATTGTTCACGACCACGCCCTCCGGAACTTGCAGAAGGGTGGGCGCGAAATTGAGGATCGCCTGCACCCCGGCCTCCACCATGCCGTTGGCCACCTCTTGAGCCACCATGGCCGGCACCGCCAGGATGGCCATTTTAATCGCCTGCTGCCGCACGAAACGCGGCATCTCGCCCATCGCCATCAGCGCCACGTCGCCCAGCCGCTCACGTTTGCGCGCCACATCCGCATCGAAGGCCGCCACCACCTCGAAACCCTCTTTGTTGAAGCCTTCGTACCGCAGCAGCGCGCTGCCGAGCTGCCCGGCGCCCACCAGGATCACCGGCTGCAGGTGCGTCGTTCCCAGCACCTCCGTCAGCCGCTTGCGCAGGGCCTCGACGTTATAACCAAGCCCCCTCGTGCCGAACTGGCCGAAATAGGTGAGATCCTTGCGCAGTTGCGTGGGCTTCACCCCCGCCGCCCTGGCCAGAGCCGCCGAGGAAACGGTCGCAATCTCGTTAGTGTGGAGACGCTCCAGACAGCGCTGATAAATGGAGAGCCGATAAACCGATTTGCGGGGGATTACTAACTTCGCCATTTTGTGAAAAGTAACATAATTGCCGCCATGAACTTCCGTCAAGTTCGGGGCTCGCTAAGCGGTGCGACAATCGGTTTGCGTCGATCGGGTGACAGGGCGGCGTCATCCGCGTAAAATCACGCTCCCTTCGCGCTCAACCATTTGACGGGAAGGCGCGCGTCCATTGTTCTGAGGAAGCGCTCCATGCAACATTACCGCTCCGTCTGGATATCCGACGTCCACCTTGGCACCAAGGGATGCTCCGCCGATGTCCTGCTCGCTTTTCTGCGCTCCTTCGAATGCGGGACCCTATATGTGGTCGGCGATCTCATCGACATCTGGGCGCTCCGCCGCTCCATTTTCTGGCCGCAGAGTCATAACGATGTCCTTCAGAAAATTCTGCGCAAGGGCCGCAAGGGCACGCGGATTGTCTATATTCCCGGCAATCACGATGAATTCGTGGCGGGCTTTTGCGGCGACTATGGCAACATCTCCATCCAGACCAGCACAATTCACACGACGGCCGACCACCGGCGTCTCCTGATCATTCACGGTCACGAGCTGGACGCCGTGGTGCAGAATATCAAGTGGCTCGCGCATCTGGGCGATGTGGGCTACAAAATCTTGCTGGCTCTGAATCAGCCGGTCAACGCCTGCCGCCGCTTTTTCGGCCTGCGCGTTTGGTCGCTCAGCGCCTGGGTTAAACGACGGGTCAAAGACGCGGTGTCGTTTATTGGCAAATTCGAAGAGGCCATCGTTCATTTCGCCGAACAGGATGGCGTCGATGGCGTGCTCTGCGGCCATATTCATTCCCCCGCCGTGCGCGAGATATCTTCCTATCTATATCTCAACTGCGGCGACTGGGTGGAGAGCCGTTCCGCGCTGGTGGAACACGAGGATGGCCGGATCGAGCTGATCACCGATTTCCAAGTGGCGGAGGACTCGCCCGCGGTCGAGGACGAGGACGAGGAACCAGAACCGCTCGCTCTGCCGGCAGGCCTGGAAGCGATGGCTATGCGAAGCGCGCGGTGATCCTTCCTCGTTGATGACTAGTCAGACGCCGGGCTGATAAACGGGCGGAGGGGGAAGCCCACCACGATGGTGGTTCCCCGGCCCAGCTGGCTGCGAGCGTCCACCGTGCCGCCGTGCAGCGCGACGATGTGTTTCACAATGGAAAGGCCGAGGCCCGTGCCTCCTTTTTCGCGACCGCGCGCCTTCTCCACCCGATAGAAGCGCTCGAAAATATGGGGCAGATCCTGGGAAGGAATGCCGGGCCCATCATCCCGCACCGAGAGCTCCATGAGTTGATCGACCGGGCGCGCCCGCAGTACGATTTCCCCGCCCGCGCTGGTAAATTTTTCCGCGTTGCTGAGCAGATTTGTCAGCACCTGCTCGAGGCGCAGCGCGTCCGCCACCAGAGGCGGCATTCCCGGCTCGCAATCGACCCGAAAGGCCAGTCCCTGCTCCGAAAGCCGCGGCCGCCAGTCTCGGGTGAATTCCTCCAGAAAACCTTCGATATCGATCGCGACCGGCTCGAACTCCAGCCTCCGCGATTCCAGCCGCGCCAGCGTGAGCAGATCCTCCAGCAGCGCATTCAGACGCCGGGAATGCTTGGCCATGATTTCGTAGATCTCGCGCCGTTCCGCTTTGGGCATGACCGGATCTTCGAGCAGGTTTTCGACATAGCCGTGAAAGATCGAGAGCGGCGTGCGCAATTCATGCGAAACGTTCGAGACGAAGTCGCGGCGCAGCGTCTCGAGCTGGCGGATCTGCGTGATATCATGGAAGACGAACACGGCCCCGGTGATCTGCCCATCAGTCGTTAAAGGCATCGCACTCACTTCGAGATATTTGGTGGCCGAATCGCCCGGTGACTGAATGGTGATTTCGCGGAGTAGCTGCTGCCCTTCGGCAAATGTCTGGCGAACCAGCTCCTCGACCACCGTTTCCCGGAGAGACGAAATGACCGACCCACCCACGGGATCGAAAGTGAGATCGAACAGCTTCCGGAAGGCATCGTTGACCACCCGCACGGACTGATCGGCATCGGTCACCATCACTCCCTCCGACATGCTGGAGAGGACGGCCTGGAGATTGAAGGCGCTCTGAGATTCCAGGCGGCGCGCTGATTCTTCTTGGCGAACGGAGTCCTCCAGCAGCGCCGCCAGCTCCGGAGAAAAAGACCACGCGCGCGGTCCCGGCTCTTCGCCCCGCGCCAGCGATCTCAGCAGGCTTTCCGTCTCTCGCACCCGGCCCCAGAGGCGAAGGCCAAAAATGACCGAGATCAGCAGCGCCAGCGATAGGGCGATAACCGGAGTTGACACGCGGATCTTCCTCAGGCCTGGTCGTTCATGCGGTAGCCAAAACCGCGCACCGTTTCGATCAGGCTGGCCTGCCCGCGCAGCTTGTCCCGCAAGCGGCGGACGTGGGTGTCCACCGTTCGCGTATCGATGGAGGCCTCGTAGCCCCACACGTCTTCAAGCAATTTCTCGCGCGTCTGCACCCGGCCTTTCCGCTGCATCAGGAGCATGAGGAGCTTGAATTCGGTCGCGGTCAGATCGAGCGTCCTCTTTTGCACCTGCGCTTCGCAGCGCTCCGCATCCAGACTGATCTTCCCGACCCTCAGCAGATGACTCGCCTCCGCGGGGGGCGCGCTCGACCGGCGCATGACCGACTTTACCCGCAGCACGAACTCGCGCGGGCTGAACGGTTTGGTGACGTAGTCGTCCGCGCCGAGTTCCAATCCCAGCACCCGGTCGATCTCCTCGGCCCGCGCCGTCAGCATGATGATCGGAATGTCGCGAGTGGCCGGATGGTGTTTCAGCGCCTTGCAGACTTCCGTGCCGGACATGGCCGGCATCATGAGATCGAGCACGATGAGATCGGGCGACTCGTCGCGCGCCATCGCCAGAGCCTCGGCTCCGTCGGCGGCCTGCAACACCTCAAATCCGGCACTGCGCAGATTGCTGGAAACGAGGCGCAGCACATCCGCCTCGTCGTCGGCTATGAGGATGCGTTCGGCCATCTTCCGGGGGAGTTCACACTTTGAGTTCGATATTGGCCTTGGCGTCCTCGATGATAAATTTCTCCTGATGCATCATCGGGTCCGCCCGGAAAGAAAGACGGCCGGCGTATTTCCGCTCGATGTCCACGAGGAGTTCCTCGTCTTCCTGGCGCAGGCGTTCGAGCACCTGCGGGCTGACGATGACCCGCACTTCGTGAATGCTGTCCTGGTGCCGCTTCATCACCGCGTGCAGCGCGCGCTGGACCTCCACGCTCATGGTCATGGCCGTCTTGGTGATGCCGCGTCCGCTGCAATAATGGCAGGGCTCGTAAACGGAGGTGCGGTGGCTTTCCTGCGCCCGCTGCCGGGTCATTTCCATCAGGCCGAGGTGGGAGAGCTGGAGGACGTGGGTTTTCGCTTTATCCCGCTTGAGCCGCTCCTTCATCCGCAGGTAAACGGCCTGCTGATCGCGCCGGTTTTTCATGTCGATGAAATCGCCGATAATCAGTCCGCCGATATTCCGGAGCCGCACCTGGCGGGCGATCTCGTCCGCCGCCTCCAGATTGGTCTGCAGGATGGTCTTCTCGACTTCCTTGCCGCCCTTGTTCCGGCCGGTGTTCACGTCGATGGCGATGAGGGCCTCGGTTTCGTCGATGACAATGTAGCCGCCGCAAGGCAGCCAGACCTGGCGATGAAAGGCGTCGTCGATCTGGCGCTGCACACCGTAGAAGTCGAAGATCTGCTGCGGGCCGGAGTAATGCTTGATCCGGCTCTTCGAGCGGCGCGAGATCTGCGACACCACCTCCTGCATGCGGGCGACGGCTTCCAGATCGTCGCACATCACCTCATCGATCTCATCGGTCAGGAAATCGCGCACGGTGCGCTCGATCAGATCCGGTTCCTGGAACAGGCACGCCGGGGCGTGCGCCTGCTCGTTCTCGGAAATCTTCTGCCACTGCTCGAGCAGGATGGTGAGGTCGCGCACGAAATAACGAGCCCGTTGCCCCTCGCCCACCGTGCGCACGATCACCCCCATCCCATCGGGGACTTCCAGTTTTTTGACGATCTTGCGCAGGCGCTCCCGCTCTTTCGGCGCCTCGATTTTACGCGAGATGCCGCACTGATCGTTATACGGCATCAACACGAGATAGCGGCCGGCGAGGCTGATATTCGTGGTGATGCGCGGCCCTTTGCTGCTGATCGGGCCCTTGGTCACCTGCACCATCACCTCCGAGCCCACGGGATAGATGTTCGGGATATCCTTCGCGGTGATCCGCTTGGGTTTCTTCTTCCGATCCTCCGCCGATTTTTCGATGCGCGTGACCTGCTCGACCCCACTGTCGAGCGCGGCCGGAATGGCGTCCCAAAAATGCAGGAAAGCATTTTTCTCAAAACCAATGTCCACGAACATCGCCTTCAGGCCATGCTCGAGATTCTTGACGCGGCCTCGGTAAATACTGCCGACGATATTGCGGTCGGTTTCCCGCTCGATGCTGTATTCCTCGAGCCGTCCATTCTCCAGCAGCGCCACGCGCCGCTCGAGTTTTTCGTAGTTGATGATGAGTTTGTTGCTGCCTGAAGAAGAGTTAGAAATCCCGAGAATTCGTTTCACTTTGTCGATCATGTGAGGAGGTCCTCATATTGGTAAAATTTTTGGTTGGGCAAACGCGCGACCGGAAGGATCAGCGCCGCTTGGGTTTTCGGAAGATCCGGTCGAAGAGTCCTCTCTTTTTTTCCGGTTCTTCGCGGGCGGAACGCACCGGTTTGGCGCGGGGAATAACCCGCCCTTGGGCGTCCGCCATCGGCCGGATATCCGGCTTTTGGGAGGAGCGGGCGTTTTGTCCCGCGAGCTGCTGAGTCTCGGAGTGATCCGCCGTCTCTTCG
Organism: Chthoniobacterales bacterium; assembly: GCA_041743065.1. Classification (GTDB taxonomy): domain Bacteria; phylum Verrucomicrobiota; class Verrucomicrobiia; order Chthoniobacterales; family Chthoniobacteraceae; genus JBBSOD01. The sequence goes on along the minus strand of JBGTNO010000301.1, from coordinate 4,926 downwards.
TCATTGGAGGAAGCGGCGGGAACATCTCTGCCGAAATCGATGGAGGCGATCTGCTTGAAGCTGCCGGGAGCGGGCGCGAGCGAGGCCAGCTCGACTTCCTCGCCTTTCTCCAGATTCGACAGATCACCGAGAATTTTAGCCGCGATGGGCGCGGGGACCGCGCCGCCGGCCTTGGCCCCTTGGACAAAAACGCAGATGGCGTAACGGGGCTTCTCGTAAGGAGCGAAGCACATGAACCAGGTATGGTTATCTTTCTTGCCGGACCGGAAAAACTGCGCGGTGCCGGTCTTACCCGCGACTTCCATCTCTTTCATGCGCGCGCGAGCGGCGGTGCCGCCTCCTTCGTTGACCACTTTCCACATGCCCTTGCGGATCGCTTCCATCTCGGCGGGGGACACGTCGCTATTATGAAAATCCGCCCGGATGACCGCGGTCTGCGGGACGACCGGCTGGCCCTTTTCATCGAGCACGGGGTTGCCTTTCTGATCGAGCACTCGATCGACGAGCCGGGGCTCATAGACTGTGCCGCCATTTGCCACGGTGGCCCCGACCATCGCCATCTGCAGGGGAGTCGCCAGCACGTAGCCCTGCCCGATTGAGACATTGGCGGTGTGGCCGTTCGACCAGCGGTCGCGAAAACCCGTGGACCGCAGCCAGGCCGGGCCGGGCAGCACGCCGCCGCTCTCGCTGGTCAGCGGAAGGCCCGTTTTCTCGCCGAGCCCGAGCATGTGACCCACTTTTAGAATGTTGTCGATGCCGGCGGCGTTGCCAAACTGATAGTAGAAGGCGTTGCAGGAATGCTTGATGGCGTCCGCCACATTGAGGCTGCCGTGAGAACCGCCTTTGGAGGCGATCCAGCATTGCATGTATTTGCTGCCGTAGGTGACGCCGCCCGAGCAGGTGAAGCGGGTGTTCGGCGTGAGCTTGCCCTCGAACCCGGCGAGGGAGGTGACGACTTTATAGATGGAACCTGGCGCGTAGCCGCTGATGGCGCGATTGGTCAGCGGATCGGTCTCGTCCTGGCGGAGCACGTCCCAGTCGGCCGTCGAGATGCTGGGGATGAAAAGATTGGGGTCGTAGGAGGGCACGGAGGCCATGGCCAGGATGTCGCCGTTATTGGGATCGACCACCACGGCGGCGCCGCGACCGACCGAACGCATGGCCTTTTCGACGATATACTGAATGCGGGCGTCGATGGTCAGATAGACATTGTTGCCGGGCTGAGGCGGCTCGAGGCGGGCCTCGCCTTCGACGACGCCCTTCACGCTCCGCTGCATCACCCGCACGCCGGGCTTGCCGCGCAGGTATTTATCCATGGCCGCCTCGACCTGCGAGCGGCCTTCCACATCGGGCTGATAAAAATTGTAGTTATCGACATCGGCCAGCTCGCTGATCTGCCGCGGCGCCCCGACGTAACCGAGCAGATGAGCGGCCAAGGCGCCGAAGCGATACTCGCGCACGGGGGTGATCGCGATATCCACTCCGGGCAACCCGACATCATGCTCGGAAAACTTGGCGATCGTCGGACGATCGATGTCTTCCAGATAGGTGAACGGCACTTCGTTATTCTGCCGATAGTGCATTTTCAACCGCTGAGCGTTATAATCCTGCGCCAGCTTCAGATCGTTCAGCCGCGGCACGATCGCGGTGTTCACGATCTTCACGATATCCGCCTCCCGCATATCGGTCATCATTCCATGGACCGGCGCCGTGTAGGTGACGACCGGCATTTTCCCCCCGCTCCGGTCCCGGTATCCGCGCACCATGTCGGGCAGATAAAAATCGACGCCGTAGCTGGCGCGATTCGTGACCAGCGCGATGCCGTTTCGATCCCGAATCTCCCCCCGGACCGAAGGAATGCGCACCGTCACCTCAGAGCGACCGGCGATTTTAGCCGTGTAATCCGCGCCGCGCGCCACCTGCAGCCACCAGAGTCTCGTCACCAGCGCCGCCATAAAAAGCATGACCAGCAGTCCCAGCAGCTGGATGCGCAGTTCGATACGGGGGCGTCGGCGAGCCATGATTCAGTGCAGGAGGTGGCGGTTGGGCTGCGTCTCGTAACCGGTCAGGAGCGCGATCCGATTCAGCAGGAAAAACAGCACCGGCGAGAGCAGCAGGGCGATCAGACCCGCGCCGCCGATGCGCCACCAGATCTCGTTGGGAAAAGCAAAGCCGCCCCGGCGGAAGGTGATCATGAGATACTCAGCCAGCACGATGAGGGAAGTGCACACGCCACTCACCAGGCAGTGGACCTCCCACCGTCCGCGCTGAAAAAGAGGGCGAAATCCGTTCATAATCGATCCCAGGACCGCGAAGAGGACAATCGACCAGCCCAGCGAGATTTCAACCGCTGAATCGCTCACATACACCGTGAGCGCGTCCCACATGAATCCGGAGAGAAACGCCAGCAGCAGCATGACCGGGAAAGGAAACGCCAGCGCGCCGTAGAAAAACAGCATCGGCAGCAGCAGCACCCGCGCTCCCTCCAGCATAGTGATGGGTGGAATGAACTGCTGCAGGATCAGCGCGAAGAATTGCGCCAGCAAAAGCACGAGGAAAAAGATCATGGCTGCTTATTCCCCGCGACGACGAAGACATCCTCGAGCGACGTGAGATCGACGGCCGGAATAATGGTGGCATAGCCGTCCAGTTCGCGGGTGGTGTATTCCTTCACGCTTCCGACCAGCACGCCCGGCGGATAAACGCCGCCCAGGCCTGAGCTGTAAACTTTTTGCGAGGCCTTCAGGTCCGCATTTTTCGTCAGAAAACTCATCGCCACCCGCGGCGTGGTGGAATTCGAGATACGCTCGCCGTGCACGATGCCCTGCTCCTGGGTTCCCTCGATCTTGGCGGCCACCTTGCAGTTTTCGTCCGAGACGAGCAGGACGGTGGACATGTGGGCCGCCACGGTGGTCGTCTTGCCGACGAGGCCCTCATCCGTCAGCACCGGCATGTCCGGCGCGATACCGTCCTCGAAACCGCGATTGATTTTGACGGTGTTCCACCAGGTGCCGGCATCGCGGGCGACCACCCGGGCGGGCTTGAGATTGAAGACCGAGCGCTCGCGGTATTCCAGGGCGCGGCGCAGGCGGTTATTTTCCTCTTCCAGACCTCGCAGAGTCTGATTGACCGCCTTCAGCTCCTTGTTCTGGACGGTCAGATAGCTGGTTTTCTGCTCCAGCTCATCCAGCGTCTCCAGACCTTTTTGGAAGGCGGTGAAACGTTGCTGCAGGCTCGATCCGGTCGAGAGAAACGGGGAGATCACGCCCAGGAATTTGGACTGCACCCGCTGCGTGTTGCGCGGCGTGAGCGCAAAAAGCCCGACAACAACCAGCAAAAACACGACGACCGCCGCGATGGTGATCTGCCGATTCATGGCGACAGGCGCCTCCCCTGCCTGGCACCGTCACAGGGCGCGTCGATTCGTGCGGGGCGAGGCTTCATCGCTGTATCCGACAGCGGACTAGCTCCAGTTGCGCTCCGCGGTGGCCACCTGACGCAGAAACTTGAGTTCGTGCAGAGCGCGACCCGTTCCCTCGGCCACGGCGCTGAGAGGATCCTCGGCCACGTGGACCGGCAGACCGGTTTCCTCCGTCAGCAATTTATCCAGCCCGCGCAGCAAGGCGCCGCCGCCGGCCAGGACCAGCCCACGATCGACCAGATCGGCCGAAAGCTCGGGCGGGCAGCGCTCGAGCGTCACGCGCACCGAATCGACGATCGTCGAAATGGGCTCCAGCAAAGCTTCGCGGACCTCCTGCGAGGTGATGGTCAGCGTCTTCGGCAGTCCCGCCACCAGATCGCGGCCCTTCACTTCCACTGAGGTTTCCTTTTCCAGCGGATAGGCCGAGCCGATCTTGATCTTGATCTCTTCCGCCGTGCGCTCGCCGATCATCAGGTTATAGGCGCGCTTCATGTATTGCGTGATCGCCTCGTCCAGCTCGTCGCCCGCGACCCGCACGCTGCGGCTGAAGACGATGCCCGAGAGCGAAATCAGCGCCACCTCGGTGGTGCCTCCGCCGATGTCGATGATCATGTTTCCCGCCGCGTCCTGGACCGGCAGGCCCACGCCGATCGCCGCCGCCATCGGCTCCTCGATCAGGTAAACCTCACGCGCTCCCGCGCGGGTGGCGGAATCTTTCACCGCGCGTTTCTCGACTTCGGTGATGCCCGAGGGCACGGCGATGACGACGCGCGGGCGGACCATTTTCTTGCGGTTGTGCACCTTGCTGATGAAATAGCGCAGCATCTCCTCGGTGACCTCGAAGTCGGCGATCACGCCATCCTTGAGCGGCCGGATGGCCACGATGTTGCCGGGCGTGCGCCCGAGCATGCGCTTGGCCTCGTCGCCCACCGCGAGCACCTTGCGGGTGCCGGCCTGGACGGCGACGACCGAAGGCTCGCGCAGGACGATGCCCTTGTCCCGCACGTAAACCAGCGTGTTCGCCGTGCCCAGATCGATGCCTATATCATTGGAAAAAAGCCCAAAAAGCCCATTTAACATTCAGAAATCCTCGTCGTAGTAACTTAAAAAATGGAGTGATGATTCGTCACGGAAGCTTTCCGCAGCCAAGTCTCGCACGTTGCACTTACTGTTCGTCCCGAAGATAACTGCGGCTGTGGAAAAGCGACTTGTTTCTAGGGAAATGCCCGCCCTGACGTCAAGGGAAACGATCATGCGCCATATTGAAGGCTGGAAAAGGGCCGGAGAGCTGGCGCAATCTCTCCATTTGTATGGCTCGCTGGCCATCGGCGCGCTGGGCTGGGCGACAGCCCGTCTGCTCGGATTCGACAGCCGCCCTCTCGCGCCCCTCTGGTTTTTCGGCATGCTGGCCGCCTACAACCTCGACCGCCTCAAACCGGATCCCGCCGACGCCATCAATGTGCCCCGCCGCGCGCGCCGCGCCGCCTCCCACCCCGGCCTGAGCC
>JBGTNO010000300.1:0-2084 GCA_041743065.1 Chthoniobacterales bacterium | reverse complement strand
GTCTGGCAGGGCATCGTGGCGCAGGGCGTGCCGGACCCGGTGCAGGCGAACCGCGCGCCGGGGGCCGCCCTGCTCGATATCGGCATTCTCGTTTTCCGCGAGGGACTGGAATGCATCCTCGTGGTGGCCGCCATCATCGCGAGTCTCGTGGGGGTGAAAAACCGCGGGCACCGGCAGGCGGTCATGTTCGGCGCGGGCGCGGGCTTCATCGGGACGGTGATTACCTGGTTTATCGCGATCGGCATCCTGAGCAGCCTGAGCGAAAGCGTGCCGGCGCTGGACCTGCAGGCCGCCACCGGTCTGCTGGCGGTGGTGGTGCTGCTGGTGGTGATGAACTGGTTTTTCCACAAGGTCTATTGGGGCGGCTGGATCAAGCTGCACCATCGCCGGAAAAAGGAATTGCTGCAGGGCCAGCAGTCGGGCTGGCGAGTCGGCGCGGGCATGGCGCTGCTGGGTTTCACCGCCTTTTATCGCGAGGGTTTCGAGGTGGTGCTCTTTCTGCAGACGTATCGGCTTAAGCTCGGGGAGGACGTGGTGCTGCTGGGCGCGCTGGTCGGTTTTGCGCTCACGGCGGTGATTGCCGTGTTCACCTTTGTGGCGCATCGGCGTCTGCCCTACCGGAAAATGCTGATCCTGACGGGCGTGCTGCTCGGCGGTGTGCTGCTGGTGATGGTGGGGGAACAGGCGCAGGAAATGCAGTTGGCCCATTGGATGCCGACGACGGCCATCCCGATGCTGGAGCCGTTCATGCCGGAATGGATGGGGCTCTGGTTCGGGATCTCGCCGACGGTGGAAACGCTGGCCGCGCAGGCGCTGGCGGGAGCGCTGGTGATCGGCTCCTACTTGGCGGCCCGGCGCACCTCGCGTCCGAGCCCAACGACCGCCGAGCCCGCCTGAGATTTCACCAGTAAACCGCGCCCGCGCCTTGACCGCAGTTTTTGGGAGAAACGCGGGTCATTAGCCCACCCTTCGCTACGCGGGAGAAAGAGCGGTGATTTTCGTGGAGTGATCGCCCTGCGAGCGGCATACATGCAGGCGACCTCGCCGTGCGGCCCATCCATCACCAGCTCGCGAAGCGCGCCTCGAAGCGCATATCATCCTGGTCGCGTTTTCTGGCCTTCTGCCTGCACCCCACCCTGCGCCCTAAACGGCGTTTGCAAGCGCCCGGCCTCACCCCTCGCTCCGTCTTCGAGCCACTCTGCGCCATGCAGAGGCGCGACGTCCACTTCCCGACCACCGGCAGGCGCACCCTGATCTTCCCCCGCTACCCCAGGCCCGATAAAGGGCAAAAGCTCCTGCTCGCCCAGCTCGATCTGGAACTTCTCCCGCAATCCCCGCCCCGCATGACCGCCAAATGCCCCAGTGGCGAAGGTTGGGTTAGCTCGCGCTTTGCTGCCCGGCGCCGCGTGGCAGTCAATTTGCGGTCGCGATCTGCAGCCGCAGGAAGAAGCGGTCGCCGCCAGCCGCGTCGCACCACGCCCGAAATCGGCCGCAGCCATCCGAATCCAGACCCTACGGGCATGAAGCCAATCCTGGAGCACCGGCTCTCCCGCCGCCGGACGCAATCCCTGCCGGCGGCGCCAGCAAACCGTCCACCGCGAGATCACTCCATTTCCCAGCCCGACAGGTTGCTGGGACAGGCCAGCGAGCGGGGTTTGCTGGCGCATGTCTTCTGCCTATTAGTGCCTCCGAGTCTCCGCGGTGGAATGAATTCGGCCAGTGCCCAGGGTCGTGATCAGCTTTTGACCGGGCCTGACCTGGGCGGCATCGGTGACCAGCTCGCCCCGCTCGGTTTGCGTGATGGAAAAACCGCGGCGCAAAGTGGCGGTCGGAGCCAGCACGCGCAGCACCTTGCGGGCGTGATCGAGACGGCTCCGCTCGATTTCGACCGAACGCCGGACGAGACGGTGCAGCAGTTCGGTCGAACGGGTGAGTCGTTCCCGCTTTTGCGCGGCCCAGCGAGCCGGGCTGCGTTCGCGCAACACGAGAGCGGCGTGGGCCAATGTCTGTCGCTCCGCCTGGAGCCGCTCGCGCACGCTGGCGCGCAGGGTGGCGTCGAGGAGATCGAGCGCCTGCCGGTGATC
>JBGTNO010000299.1:0-4847 GCA_041743065.1 Chthoniobacterales bacterium | reverse complement strand
GGCTCAGGCGCGGGAGGCTGGGCGCCGACCAGGCGGGAAATGGGGGGCAGCACGCTGCCTTTGGCCGCGGGCGGGCTGGTCCGGATCTTTTTTTCGACCGGTTCGATGAGCGAAAGAGTTTCCTTTTTCTCGGCCGGTTCGTCGCCCGAACCGCGGCGGCGCGAGACGCGCGTGGGTGCGGTCTTCTCCGCTTCGGCGGGCACGGTCGCTTGCTTAGCCGGGGCGGCGGAAGAGCTGTGGCTGGATGCCGTCTTTTTGGAAGTTTTGATAGCCATGAAAATTTTCGGGAGGATTCATTGCGCCAACTTTAATGGGCGGCAGCCGTGCTTTTCTCGTGCTCCTGCTTGGCGATCTGGTAAATCGCGTCCGCCTTGGCCTGGTCGATCCCCAGCGCATCGGCGATGTCTTCCGCTTCGGCCTCCAGAATGCCATCCACGCTGAGAAAGCCGCTACTGACCAGCTTCTGCGCCGTGTCCTTGTCCAGATCGAAGAGCGTGGCAAACTGACCGGCCACCTGTCCGACGCGCTGCTCGAAGAGCTCGGCCGCGGACTCGTCTTTTTCGATGTTCACATCCCAGCCCAACAGGCGGGAGGTGAGGCGCGCGTTCTGGCCGCGCTTGCCGATGGCGATGGAGAGCTGATCCTCGTCCACCTTCACGAGGACGGATTTCCTGGCCTCGTCCACGATCACGTTCTTGATGCGGGCGGGCTTGAGCGCCTCGATCACAAACTCGCGGGGGTCGTCCGTCCAGCGGATGATATCCACTTTCTCGTTGTTCAGCTCGCGCACGATGTTTTTGACGCGGGAACCGCGCATGCCGACGCAGGCGCCGACCGGGTCCACCTTATCATTGGCGGAAAAGACGGCCACCTTCGTGCGGTGCCCGGCTTCCCGGGCGATGCCCTTGATCTCGACCGTGCGGTCGGCGATCTCCGACACCTCGACTTCGAAGAGGCGGCGAACGAAATTGGGATGGCTGCGGGAAAGAATGATCTCCGGGCCGCGAGCCCCGTTATCGACGGCGACGACGTAGGCGCGGATGCGATCGCCCACGTTGTAATCCTCGGTCTGGACGCGTTCGCGCATCGGCATGATGGCCTCGAACTTGCCCAGATCCATGATCACGTCGGAACGCTCGAAACGCCGGACCGTGCCGCTCACGATCTCGCCGGCGCGATCCTTGAACTCGTCGTAAATCATCTCCTTCTCCGCCTGGCGGATGCGCTGCATCATGGCCTGCTTGGCGGTCTGCGCCGCGATGCGGCCGAAATTACGGGGTGTCACCTCGACCTCGATCTCGTCGCCCAACTGCACGCCCGGCTTCAGCTTTTCCGCCCGGCTCATGGCCACTTCGTCGTGCCCGTTGAGCACTTTTTCGACCACGATCAGGCTGGCGATCGCCTTGATTTCACCACTTTTCGGATCGATCTCGATGCGCAGGTCGCGCGCGGGACCGACCGCCTTTTTCGAAGCCGAAAGCAGGGCGTTCTGCACTGCCTCGATGAGCACATCGCGCGAGATGCCTTTCTCGCGCTCGAGGTAGTCTAGCATGGCTATAAATTCGCTGTTCATGAGTAGTGTTCGCCGTATCCAGAGACAAAAAAGAGTGGGGGGTTAGTCCCACTCAGCGTCGCCGGTTAACTTTGCGCACTATAGGAGGGCGGAGTGGGCTCGTCAAGAGCCTGGAGGGCGGCGCTTCCTCCATCTAGTGCGATAGCTATCGGTCTTCGCCACTTTGCGGGAAGTCGCTCGGCTTCTTGAATTATCTGTGGGATAGGCGGGATCATTTAACCATAGCAGGGTCGTTTCCGGCAGCCCGCACGGCTTGAATTAGCGCGACCGGCCACGCGAGCGCGTCCGCCGGGGATTGAAAACCCGATATCCCGGAGACGCGCCGTCGTTCTCACCCCTATGTCCAAACGCCTTCTCATCTTTTCGGCCAGTGCCGGGTCCGGGCACCTCACCGCCGCCCGGGCGCTGGAGACGACTTTCCGGGCCGATCCGCGAGTCAGCGAGGTGGTGCACCGGGACGCGCTGGAATTTTCCAACCGGCTCTTCCGCGATTTTTATTCGAAACTCTACGATCTGATGGTGCGGAAGACGCCGCACTTTCTCGGCTGGTGGTACGAGCAGAGCGACGAGCCGTGGAAGACGGACGATGTGCGGGTGGCCTTCGACCGGCTGAACGCGGCCCCGCTCATCAAATACATCCGCGATTTCCAGCCCGATCTGGTCGTCTGCACCCATTTCATGCCAGCGGGGGTGATCGGCCAGCTCATCGCGCGGCGGAAACTCTCCACCCGGCTGGCCATCGTGGTCACCGATTTCGATTTTCACGCCATGTGGCTGTCGCGCACGTTTCACCGCTACTTTGTGGCGATCGAGGAAACGCGGGTGCACCTCGAAACCCTGGGCCTGCCGCGCGAACGGATCACCGTTTCCGGGATCCCGATCGACCCGATTTTCGGGCAGCCGGTGGACGCCCCGGCGGTGCTCACGGGCTTGGCTTTGCGGGCGGATCGGCGGACGCTGCTGCTCTCGGCCGGCACCTTGGGCTCGGGTGTGACCGCGGCGGTGGTGAAGCGTTTGCGGGAGCTGGAAGTCGAGGCGCAGACGATCGTGGTCTGCGGGAAAAACGAGGGGCTGAAGGCGGAAGTCGAGGCGCAGGTGAGTGAGGAGCGCGAGCGCTTTGCGGTGCTGGGCTTCACCGATCGGATGCATGAGCTGATGCGGAGCGCGGATCTTTTCATCGGCAAACCGGGCGGTCTCACCACAGCGGAAGCGCTCGCTTCGGGACTGCCGATGGCCGTCGTTTCCCCGATTCCGGGCCAGGAGGAAAGAAACAGCGACCATCTGCTGGAGGAAGGCGTGGCCATTAAATGCAACGAGCTGACCACGCTGCCCCACAAGATTGGCCGGCTGCTGGCCGACGCTCCGCGACTAGCCCGGATGCGGGAACGCGCGCGCGCTCTGGGGCGGCCGGACGCCGCAGCGGTGGTGTGCGAGACGCTGCTGGAGGACGATCTGCCGACCCTCGAGCTCACCGAAGAAAAGCGCGAGCGGATGGCGCGGGTCCACGCGGGAGAGGAATGAGCCGGCTGCCCAAAGTGCCCCCGGACTTTCTCTGGGGCGTCGCCACCTCCGCGTATCAATCGGAGGGCGGCTACAACGGTCCCGCTCAGCCGCGCACGAACTGGGCCGACGCCGAGGAGCGCGGAAAGGTGATGAAAACGGGAGCGGCGGTCGATTTCTGGACGCGTTTCCGCGGGGATTTCGGGCGCTGTCGCGAGATGGGGTTGAAGGCCTTTCGGCTCGGCATCGAGTGGAGCCGGGTGCAGCCGGCTCGGGACATTTTCGACGAAGCGGCGCTGGAGCGATACGTGGAAATGCTGGCCGCCTGCCGCGAGCACGGGCTGGAGCCGGTGGTGACGCTGCATCATTTCGTGCATCCAGCCTGGCTGGGAGCGGATGCGTGGCTGGAGGAGGCGACGCCGGAGCTTTTCGGGCGCTACGTCGAGCGCGCCGTGGCGTGGGTAAGCAAGGGACTGACGCGGCGGGGGCTCGCGCCGATCCGTTTCTACATCACGATCAACGAGCCCAACATGCTGGTGCTGAATACCTATGTCGGCACGCAGTTTCCCTCGCAGGCGGGGACGGGCTACCGCTCGGTGATCCGCGCTTTCGATCATCTGCTCACCGCCCATGTGCTCGCCTACGAGGCCATCCATTCCCTCTACGAGCGGGAGAACTGGCCCCCGCCAAAGGTCACCCAGAACAATTACTGCAGCGATGTTTACTGGGCGGATAAAGTGCTGCTGGATCTGCTGGCGCTGCGGGAGCGAGGGGTGGAGCGGGGCAAAGTGCGACCGTATGTGATCAAAAAAGCGCGGGAATTCGAGGCGGCGCTGAAAGAGGCGCGCCTGCCCCTGCATCGCGATCCGGCCTACTGGATCGGCACGCTTTTTAAGATTTTCATGAACCGCATCGGCTACCGCTGGTTCACCGGCAGGCCGCTCCGGCGGACGCTCGACGCGATCTACGCCAGCGCGCGGCCGCGTCTTTTCGATTACCTCGGGCTCGACTATTACGACCCTTTCGCCGCACATGTCTTCCGGTGGCCGGTCTGGTCGGATCATGAATTTACCGACCGCGCCGTCCGGTCTCGGATCATGAATACCGTGACCAGCAAATGGTGGGACTGGCGCGTGCTGCCGCGCGGGCTTCATTTTTTCTGCGCCTATTATTCCGCCGATTTCGCCGATCGAGAAGTGCTCATCGCGGAAAACGGCATGGCGATCCGCCGCCGCCCGGACAACGAGGTCACGCACCGGCGCGACGGGCTCACGCGGAGCGAGTTCCTGCGCCTGCACGTGCACGAGGTCCAGAAAATCGTCGGCGCTGGCGTGCCGCTGATTGGTTACCTGCACTGGTCGCTTTTCGACAACTACGAATGGGGTTCCTACACGCCGCGGTTCGGCCTTTTTTCGATCGACTACACCGACGGCTCCGAGCGGATTCCCATCGATCCACTGGGAGACCGGCCCTCCGAGACCTACGCCGCCCTCATCCGCGAGGCTCTATAAGCCCGCCGATAGCAACAGCATGGCAGTCGAGGGCTCAGGGCGGAGACCGTAGCGCAAGTTTGGGAGTCCGCCTTTCCGCCACACCCCCTGGCGTTGAAAAAACATCTCGGGATCGTTTCTGCGCAGCGCCAATTCCGGTAGGGGCGCAAGATTAATGCGATCAGTGGCTTAGGGGTTGGTGCTGGACATTCCCGCCAAGACTTTTCATCCTCGGTGGATGAAAACGCCTCCTGCACGACCCGCCGCCGACCAACAGCGCATTC
>JBGTNO010000298.1:0-19091 GCA_041743065.1 Chthoniobacterales bacterium | reverse complement strand
CATCGCCGCCGCCGCCGCGAACGCGGCGCTGTCGCGCGGATATCACCTGCTCAACTGCAGCTTCGGCTGCGCGCTGGTCGAGCACATTCATGTTTACAAAGAGTGGATCGATCGAGCCTGGCTGCAGGGCGCCCAGATCATCGCCGCCTGCAATAACCATTCCGCCGATCATCCGGAGTGGCCGGCCCATTTGCTCCCGGCGATTGGCGTGGACATGGCGGCCGGGTTGGGGCCGGAAGATTTGGCGCGCCGGGCCGGCCTCATCGAGTTCGCCGCCCTGGGCGTGGATGTAAAGGTGCCCTGGCGAGGCGGCGGATATCGCCACATGACGGGCAGCAGCCTGGCCGCTCCCCGAGTCACTGGCCTGCTGGCCCGGCTGCTCTCCGTCCATCCCGGTCTCGACCCGGCTCAGGTGCGGGCGTTGCTCCGGCGGGTTTAAAATCCTACCGCACAGCGGAAGCCGCGCGGTTCTGCCGCACGATCTCGACCATCCATTTCAGCCAATCGGGCCGGGTGCGCAGCAGATCGCAAATGCTGGCCCGTTCTTCTGGCGTGCCCCGGCCGTGGGCAAACCTCCGCAGTTTCTCCTGCACCTCCAGGGGCGGAGTCTCCAAAGTGCGCCCCTCCACTTCAAGTCCGGTCCGCGCCAGAAATCGAAAAACAGAGAAAAAAGAATCAGTCACCACATTAGATAAACGAACGGGCGGCGGCCTCATGCAGCTTTTTTCTGCGCTGGAGCGAAAAAGTGAAGTTTTTTTGCAAGACTCGCCCACTCGCGCGTTTGTTATGTGAGGGAGGCGCGCGATGTAGGTATGGACCCCGCGCCCGGCTGAGCCGGAGATCAGTGGAAAGGTGGAAAACGCGGAAGGGTGGCGGATCTCCGGCTGGGGCCGGCAGTGTCCCGGTCCGCCGGACATTTGCCTTCTCGCTCGGAGGGATTTTCGGCAGCGTATCGGCGTGAGAGATGATCGCGCCGCTGACCTTGATCTCGCCCAGCGCTGTCTCGAAGGTGACGGGGCGGCAATCGGGGAGTTGCAGTCCCGGGCCACCCTTGTCCTGCGGTATTCGCTGGGGCGGGTAGGCGCCTCCTCCGCGGAAGCGGAAGAGCTGGTGACCAATCTGTGGACGGAGTGTGTCTGCGGCCGCGACGGGCATCCGGCCCGCCTGTCGCATTATCGGGGCCAGTGCCCGCTGGTGGGCTGGCTCAAAGTGGTGGTCATGAATCAACTTTTCGACCGGAAAAGGCGCGAGGGCCGCTGGCAGGAACTCACGGAAGACCTAATCGAGAATCGCCCCATTCCTCTGGAGCGAACCGTGGAAGCTCCGCTGCTCCAGCTGATGCGGCAGACCGTGACCACCGCGCTGGTCCAATGCCCTTCCGAGCCGCTCGTCATGCTTCAGTTGATCTATCTTCACGGCCTCACCCAGCGCGATCTGGCGAAGATGTGGGGCTGGCACGAGTCGAAAATCAGCCGTGTTCTCGGCCAGGCCTGCGACGAAATGGCGGCCTGGACCCTCGAAAAGGTGCGCGAGGTCGATCCTTCGATCACCCTCACCTGGGAGGATTTCATCGAGCTGTGCCAATGCGCCGATTTTTCCGTGTTTGTCTAGGGGAAGACTGTTGAAATAGGTCGATGAAGGCCCTCTTCCTGACCAACGAGTATCCCCCCAACGTCTATGGCGGCGCCGGCGTGCATGTCGAATACCTCAGCCGCGAACTGGCGCGCCTCATCCAGGTGGAGGTGCGCTGTTTCGGCGATCAACACCAGGCGATCCCCCCTCTCACCGTGCGCGGATTCGGACTGGATAAAACGGGGTGGTCCTGCCCCAAGCCGCTCGAATCCACCTTTGGCGCCGTGCAGCGCGGCACCGCCTTCAACACCACCGGGATCGACGCGGACATCGTCCATTGCCACACCTGGTATGCCCACTGGGGCGCGATCCTGGCGAAGCTGAACTACGGGATTCCGATGGCGCTCACCGTTCATTCGCTCGAACCGCTGCGCCCCTGGAAACGCGAGCAGCTCGGCGGCGGCTACGATTTTACCCGCTGGCTGGAGAAGACCGCGATCGAAATGGCGGATGCCGTCATCGCCGTCTCCGAGGGCACCAGGGCGGACATCCTGCGGCTGTTCGATGTGCCGGAGGAACGCGTGCGAATTATTTATAACGGGATCGACCTCGCCGAATATCAGCGGGTCGAAACGACCTCGACGCTGGAGCGGTTCGGCATCGATCCGAACGTGCCCTTCGTCCTCTTCGTCGGCCGCATCGCCCGGCAAAAAGGCATCGTGCACCTGGCCCGCGCCATTCGGCACATGGATCCGAATTTCCAGATCGTGCTCTGCGCCGGCGCGCCGGACACGCCCGAGATCGCGGCCGAGATGAAAGCCGCGGTGGAGGCGGCGAAGACCGGGCGCGAGGGCGTCATCTGGATCGACGAGATGGTCGATAAAAAGGCGGTCATCGAGTTATATTCGCACGCCGCCGTGTTTTGCTGCCCGTCCATCTACGAACCGTTTGGCATCATCAACCTCGAAGCGATGGCCTGCGGCACCGCCGTCGTCGCCAGTGCCGTGGGCGGCATTCCCGAGGTGGTGGTCGATGGCGAAACCGGCTCTCTCGTTCCGCTCGAGCAACTCGACGTGAGCCCGTTCGAACCGAGAGACCCGGAGAAGTTCGCCCGCGATCTGGCCGAAAAAGTGAACGAACTGATGGCCAATCCCGTCCTCCGCGAGCGCATGGGAAAAGCCGGCCGGAAACGGGCCGAAGCGAAATTCAGCTGGGGAGCCATCGCCGAAAAAACCCGCGATCTCTACGCCGAACTGACCAGGTGAACGAAACAGGATCAACTGGATTTGCCGCATTAACGGGAATCAGATTTCCAAAAAGAATCCAGTAAATCCTGTTAATTCCGGTAATCCCGTTTAGTTCGTTCCCATGTTTATCGACCAGATCAAGATCCAGGCCCAGGCCGGAGATGGTGGCCGCGGCTGCGTCAGCTTCCGCCGGGAGAAGTTCGTGCCGCGCGGAGGCCCGGATGGCGGGGACGGCGGCAAGGGGGGCGACGTGATCCTGCTGGCCGATCCGCAGGTCGATACCTTGGCGCCGTATTTCTACGAACCGATCCAGCAGGCCAAGTCGGGCGTGCCCGGCAAAGGCAAGCAAATGACCGGGCGCGGCGGCAAGGATCTCGTCCTGCGCGTGCCGGTCGGCACCCTCGTCTATCGGATGCCCGCGGAGGCCGGGGCCAAATCTCTGGAGGAAGACGCGGAATCAGCTTCCGGGAAAACGCGCCGCCGCCGCAAGATGGATACCGCGCGGCTGCGGTTGGTCGCCGATCTGGCGAAGGATCACGAGGAACTGGTGCTCTGCCAGGGCGGCGAAGGCGGCCTCGGCAATGTGCACTTCAAGAGCAGCCGCAATCAGGCCCCCGTGCAGTTCCGCGAGGGCGGCGAAGGCGAGGGGGGCGTGTTTTATCTCGAGCTGCGCAAGATCGCGGATGTCGGACTGGTCGGCTATCCCAACGCCGGAAAATCGACGCTGCTCGGCGCACTCTCGGCGGCGCATCCGAAGGTGGCGGCCTACCCGTTCACGACCCTGCATCCGATGGTCGGCGTGGTCGAGTTTGCCGATTACGGCCGCATCACGGTGGCGGACATTCCCGGATTGATCGAAGGGGCGCATCGCGATGTCGGCCTGGGACACGATTTTCTCCGGCACATCGTGCGCTGCAAAGTGCTGCTTTTCGTGCTCGATATCGCCGGGAGCGAGACGCGGCATCCGGTGGACGATCTCTCCAAGCTCCGCGAGGAGCTGAAACTCTACGATCCCACCCTGTCTGACCGCCCCTGGCTGGTGGCGGCGAACAAGACGGATCTGCCGGAAGCGGCGGAGCTGCTGGCGCAGTTTCGGCAACGCTTCGATCGCCTGACCATTCTGCCGATCTCGGCCACCCGGGGCGACGGCATCGAAGCGCTCAAAAACGAATTGCGCGCTGGCGTGAAAGCCGAGTCGGAAGCGGCGGAAGACGGCTAGCAAATCATCGCATTACTCTGGGAAAAAGGTCCGAACGGAGCAATGGCCCCGTTTTTATAGAGAGATGAAAAGACGATCCCTCAGACTTTACACGGGCGTGGCGCTTTCGACGGCGTCGTCGCTATTTTCCCATTCCGCGCATGGCAAGATGTCCGAAGGGCACAAACCGGAAGCCCGGGAGGTCATTCCCTGGTTCGGCGATTCCTACGACGGGCCGGGGAAGTCCGTCTGCAAAGGCCGCTGGCTGATGATCCGGCACAAGGACAAAGTCGTTTACGCGCAGTGGGAAGACGCCGGTCCGTTTCGCACCGATCACTGGCAATATGTTTTCGGCGATGAACGCCCGAAACCCAACCTGAATAAAGGCGCCGGACTCGATGTCTCGCCCGCCGTCCGCGATTATCTGGGAATGGACAGCACCGACATTTGCGACTGGAAATTCGTCGAACTTGCAGACGTGCCGGTCGGCCCGTGGTCCTCGTATGGCAGCAACAATCCCTTCGTAAACCTCGAGTTACAGAAGAAAACGGGGCGGCTCGCGGGAAGGTAGCACCAAGGAGCGCGGACGGCCCGTCCGCTTCTTCGATCTTTTCAGATTTTTGGTGGCGGACAGGATGTCCGCGCTCCTTGCCGCCTACAGCCGCAAATTTTTCGGACGCCACTGCGGCTTGGAAATCGGTCCTTGGGCGGTGTATTCGAAAAGTTTGCTGACCGGGAACAGCAGCACGCCCGGCAAGCCTTTGGCATTGATCCGGACATCGAAATTCATCGAGTCGTCCAGAAAGTAAAACTTTCCTCCCCCGAGCATCTCGAAGCCACGGCCGGCGACGTTGAAATCACGGACCACGAGGGTGCCATCCGCCATCTCGAGATCGGCGGCCGCCTTCCGCGCGACGCTCACTCCCATGCCGGGCACGATGTTATTCAGGAGGCCCGAGACCGGCCCGAGAAACGGAATCGCGAACACGTTTCCATTGGTGACATTGAGATGACCGGCGCCCTTGAGCTTGCGGGCGTCGTCGCCTATGCCTGAAAACGCGAAGTTGCCATCCAGCTTCCCGGTCGAAGAATCGTAGTCAAAATAAAGGCCGGTCAGAGCCGCGAAATCCACCCCCCGCGCGTGGAGATCCGCCGCGAAGGGTTGCGGGCCGCGGTCGAGACGAATATCGGCCTCGCCCGCCACATCGCCACCGTAGAGCACGGCCCGCACTCCCCTCATGCGCAGCCGGCGATCGGTGAACCGAAGCTGCCCCCCGATCCGCGAAATCGGCAGATCTTTTTTCAGAAAAGTGTAATCCATCCCCTGGGGCGCATCCACCCGCAGCAGCAGATCCGTGCCGGTGCCGCCCTGATAATAGACCACTCCATCGATCTTCACTTCGGGTGGCCGGCGGAAACGATAGGGCCGGATATGTTTCGGGAAATCGGGCGCAATCCAGTGCGCCACCGCCTGGGGATCGAGCGTGGAACGACAGTTCTCCAACACCACGCGTTTCCGCCCGAAGTCGTAGCTAAAATCGCCGGTGGCGACGCCTTCCGCGCGTGCCAGACGGCAATTGAAATAGCGGGCGGCCTTGTCCCGGACCTCGAGGCTGGCGCTGCCGCTCACGATCGGCTGGCCGCGGAAAATGGTGCGCCCCAGTTGAAGCGACCCATTCACGACCAGATCCTCCGGAAGCGGGGAGGGGCCGGAGGCGCGCAGGATCACGTCGGGCGTGCGGATAAACTGCCAGTCGCTCAGGAATTCCCGGCTTCTTCCCTCGGTGAACGGGAGCGCGACGGTGGGATCGATCGAACTTTCGAGCCGGGCCCGGAAACGATCGTTCCGCAACGCGCTGCCCGTGATCTCCCCAGTCTGGTGCCGCAGCCGAAGTTCGCGCAAATACCAGCGACGCCCATCCCAGGCCGCGTCGGCCCGCAGGCTCTCCAGATCGATGCCCCGCACTCGCGGATGGACCAGCTGTGCCCGGCCCGTGAGGAGAAACTTCGGCTCCGCCCCGAACTCCATCGAGCCAGCGAGGCGCACCTCGCTCGGCCCATTCAGTTCCACCGATTTCAACACGTCGGTCACTTGAAAAGCGCGGGCCAGCTCCGGTAGATCGAGGCCGCTGCGCACTTCCAATTCCGCCTTTTGCCGATCGACGCCAAACGAACCCCGCGCGTCCAGGCGGCCGAGGTGGTCGATCGCGCTCAATCGCGGGACGGTGAGCCGCCCGGCCGCGTAGGTCGCGGTGCCGCGCACGCTTTCCAGCCGGTAGCCGCGGAGCTCCAGCACCGGAGCTTCCAGCGCCACATCGATCAGCAATCCCGCCGGCTCAGCCAGATCACCCGTCACGTTCAGGGAAATCCGAGGGCGCATGCCGCGGGCATCCATCTTTTTGAGGATATCGAGCGCGCGCTGGAGCAGCGCGGTCCGCTGCGAAGTATCCCGCGGCGGACGGGGTCTGGGTTTAAACGCCTGCGGGTTCAGCAGGCGGCCCCGCACGGAAAGGTCGAGCTGGTGGATCGAGGCGCTGGCGTGGCTGATGTAAACCTGGCTGGGCGGAAACAGAATGCGGGCGTTCAGGTTGTCGATGCGCGCTTTCTCACCGCGCGGCTGGGCGGGATCGAGCGGGATGGCGAGATCGGCGTCGGTGAGGTCCACCGCATCGAGAAAAGGCCGCCCGCGGATCAGATTGGCGTAGTTGATATCGAGGACCAGCTTGTCCACCGAGGCGAGCAGAGCGTGGCGCCGCGGACCATCGAAGATTCTCACCCGCCGGGCCTGGAGTCCGTGGAAGGGGTCGAGCGTCAGCTTCTGGAAATCTACCTCCACGCCCCGGCGATGAAATTCCTCGATCACGAAACGCCGCCATTTCTTGGTGAAACCTTTCTGGTAAACGTAGCGGCCGGCGATGAACCCACCCGCCAGCACCACCACCGTGAGCAGCGCGGCCAGCCCGATCAGAAGTTTTCGCCAGCGCGACACGGAGCGAAAATGACGCGTGGAGAATGAACGCGCAACTCCTCCCGCTGTCGATGTGTAGGAAAACCCCGTTTTTATCGTGCTTATCTATATTCTTCTCTTTGGCGTGCCTCTAATTCTCGGCTTGATCGCCCAGGCGCGCGTCAAGGGCGCTTTCTCGAAATATTCCAAGATTCGGGCCAGCGCGAACATCACCGGCGCGGAAGCCGCCCAGCAGATTCTGCGGATGGCGCGGATCGACGATGTCGAGGTGCGCGAGATCAACGGCCTGCTGGGCGATCATTACGACCCGATGAAAAAACGCCTCTGCCTTTCCACCGATGTGTATCATCAGCCGTCGATCGCGGCCGTGGGCATCGCCGCGCACGAGGTCGGCCACGCCATTCAGCACGCCCGGGCCTACGCTCCGCTGAAGGCGCGGATGGCCTTGGTGCCGATCACTCAGTTTTCCTCGCAGTTGTTGCCGTTTATTATGATCGGCGGTCTTTTCTTCGGCCTGCTCGGTCTGGTGAAACTGGGCGTGGTCGTCTATCTGATCCTCACCCTCTTCCAGCTCATTACGCTGCCCGTCGAGTTCGACGCGTCGCGCCGCGCCAAGGTCGTGCTGGGCGAGCTGGGCCTCGTCCAAGAAGGTCCTGAAGCCGAGGGGGTGAGCCGGGTGCTCAACGCCGCCGCTCTCACCTACGTGGCCGCCTTTATCGCGGCCCTGGGCAATCTGATCTACCTCTTCCTCCTTTCGCGTCGCTAATTTTCGTGAGTGCCGCTTTTTTAGATACCCCTTTCAATGCCGCCGGAGTCCTGCTAGGAGGTTCCGCGCAGCCTATGGAACACGAACGCCCCGCCCCCGAGGATGAGGCGCTGGCGGCCGATAACGCGCTGGTGGCGCGAGCCCAGGCGGGCGATTCCACCGCTTTCGACGAGCTGGTGGTGAAATACAGCCCGCGTCTCTACGGTCTCGTTTACAACATGACCTCGAACCACGAGGACACGAACGATCTGCTCCAGGATGTCTTCGCCAAGGCCTACCGCTCCATCAAGGGTTTCCGGGGCAATTCCAAATTTTACACCTGGATTCACTCGATCGGGGTGAACATGACCATCAATTTCCTGAAAAAGCGCAACCGCCGCCGGGCCATGAGTCTGGACGATCTCGATGGCGCGATTCAGCACGACGAGGAATTTATCGAGCTCACTTCCACCAGCAGTCCGATTCGCGAGACGGACCTGAACGAGCTTCAGGTCAGATTGAACGAGGCCATGATGAAGCTGTCCGAAGACCACAGAGCGGTCGTGACCATGTTCGACATCCAGGGCCTGCCGCACGCCGAGATCAGCCAGATCCTTAACGTCTCGGAAGGCACCGTGCGCTCGCGGCTTTTCTACGCGCACCGGCAGTTGCAGAACTTCCTCGATGAATTTAGAAAAGTGAAACTCTGAAAGACCTGTCCATTTATGCTTGAAGAGAACGATCTCCAGAAACTGCTGCGCTTGAAGCGCCACGAGCAGCCGCCGCCCGCTTACTTCGAGGATTTTCTGCGGGAATTCCAGCAGCGCCAGCGCGATGAAATGCTGCGCCAGCCCGCCTGGCAGGTGGCTTGGGACCGGCTGGGCGCGTTTATCGGCCGCGTTTCCCTGCCGCGTCTGGCCTACCACGCCGCGACCGCCGCCATCGTGCTGACCGCCGGAACGGTCTCCTGGAAGATTCTGGAATCCGACTCTGCTTTGCCCGGGCTCGCTCAGCCGGGATCCGGGTCGGAAGTCACCCAGGCTGCGAAGAATCCCGCACTGGCCGCCACCACCCCCACCCGCCGAAACGCCTCCGCACTGGTATTGGAGGACAAATTTTTTAGCGACGTCTGGGAAGGTGCGCAGCGCCAGGTCGCCGACACGGGACGCCGAACCCATTATGTGATGGACGCGCACCCCGTGAGTTATGAGCCGGCTTCTTCGTTTTAGGCGTCCGGCCATCCACGCCGTAGCCACGGCCGCCGCGCTCGCCGTGGCCACCCCCGGTATCGCCTGGGCCGCCGATCGGGAAGGGCTGGGGCAAATCGGTCAGCAGGTCAGAAATCTCCTCGAAAAAGCGCGCCCGTCTGTCGTCCGCATCATCGGGACCGATCGGCACGGCACGCTCTCCGGCACCGGTTTCGCGATCGATCCCCGCGGCGTCATTTACACTTCCTACTCAGTCGGCGGCACGGCGGATAATATCGTCGCGCAGGTCGGGGATCGAAAATATCCCGCGCGGCGTCTGGTGGGAGATTCGCGGTCGGGCATCGCTCTGCTGAAGATCGATGCCGAGACCCCTTTCCTGGTCATCGGCGAATCCGCCCCGATGAAAGTGGGCGACCCCGTCGTCGCGATCGGTTACCCGATGGATCTGCCGCTCTCGCCCAGCCTGGGGCTCATCGCGGGCTTCGATCTGAACTATCTCGGACGTTTCTTCGCCACCACCCACATTCGCGCCAGCGTACCGGTGCAGCGCGGCGAGGGAGGGGCGCCTCTCCTGGATATCGATGGCAATGTGATCGGCATTCTTATCAGCAGTCTCGACGGTTCGAGCGGCTGCTTCGCTCTCCCGATCGAGGCGGCGGAGAAGGTGCGGAGCGATTACATGCGCTTTGGCGATGTCCATCCCGGCTGGCTCGGCATCGACGTGGGGGAAGCGCATGAATCCACCTCCGGCTCTGTCGCCCGCGTCAAAGGCGTGATCGCCGAATCGCCGGCGGCGAAAGGAAACCTGCGGGCGGGCGACACCATTCTGCAGGTGGGAAAAGTGCCGGTGACCAGCCCGGCGGACGTGCTCAACGCCTCCTTTTTCCTCACGGCGGGCGATACGATCCCGATCTTCATCGCCCGGAACGGCCAAACGATGCGGGTGCAGGTCGAGGCCGATATGCCGCGCACCGAGCCCGCCGAAAACCTGCTTAACCTTTCGTCTCCTCCCACTCGGGAGCAGGCGGGTCTGCGCTTCGAGACCCGTTGAGCTGACGCACCGGCACGCCCCGCTCGGCCAGGTAACGCTTCACCTCCCCGACCGAAAGGTCGCCGAAGTGAAAAATACTGGCCGCCAGCACCGCGTCGGCTTTGCCCTCATCCAGCACTTGCGCCAGATGCTCGAGCCGCCCCGCGCCGCCGCTGGCAATCACCGGGACGCGCAGCGCCTCGCTCACCTTGCGGGTCAGGGCGAGATCGTAGCCCGCCTTCGTGCCATCCGCGTCCATGCTGGTGAGGAGGATTTCGCCCGCGCCCAGCCGCTCGGCTTCCCGCGCCCATGCCACCGCATCCAGCTCGGTGGGCTGGCGGCCGCCATGCGTGTAAACCGTCCAGCTCCCCCGCGCGTTCCGTTTCGCGTCGATCGCCAGCACGATGCACTGCGAGCCAAAAGCCGACGCCGCCCGGGCGATCAACTCGGGCTGGTGGATGGCGGCCGTGTTCACGCTCACCTTATCCGCGCCCGCGTTCAGCATCGTCCGCACATCGGCGACCTCACGGATGCCGCCGCCCACCGTCAGCGGCATGAAACAGTGGGCCGCCGTTCGCTCCACCACCTCCACCATGGTGGCGCGACCGTCCGAAGAAGCCGTGATGTCCAGAAAGACCAGTTCATCGGCGCCCTGCCGGTCGTAGGCCATCGCGCACTCGACCGGGTCTCCCGCGTCGCGGAGGGAGAGAAATCTGGTTCCCTTCACCACCCGGCCTCCAGTCACATCGAGACAGGGGATAATTCTTTTGGTCAGCATAGTGGAAATAGTGGACAAAGACTCTCAAACGTTATGCCCGCCGCGGTCGGGCCTGGAGCGGGGCGCAGGCAGATTTTAAAATTGCTATTTACTAAAGGGATATTAGCGTCCGGCGTCGGCGTCCACCACCACCTGCCAACAGATCGAGAATTATGGGCTCAAACAAAAAAGGAAAAAAAGCGACCGAAAAACCAGCCCCCATCGGGAAACCAGAGGAACCCGCCGCGCCGGACCGGAAAGGCTCGTTCACTCTCGGGCCTCAGCCAAGAACGGTCGGCCGGGTGCCGGTGGAGGCGCATAAATTCGAGACGGCGCCTTCCCCTTCCGCGGAAGTGGCGCCCGCAACCGGCGACGAGGATCTGGGCGAACTCCCGACCACTTACAGCGATGACACTATCTTCCTGATCGCGCGGGATCCGCGGTGGCTGTTCACCTATTGGGACGTCAATTTTTATGCGATTCCCGCCGAAGCGACGAAGGACGCCGCCCGACAATTTTTCCTAAAAATTTATTCCACCAGCGGAGGCGACGAGAAATGGGTGCGGATCAATCCGCAGGCGCGGAACTGGTATCTGCCGGTTGACCGCTCCGGCGAAGAATATTGGATCGAGATGGGATACTTCGACCAGAGCGACACCTGGAAAGCGATGGTGACCTCCGGGAAAGCTCTCACTCCGGGCCATGAAGCGCAGCCGGAGGAGGCACCCGCGGAAGACGATTTCGTGACGGTGCCCGCGCACCTCACCTTCCAGCATCTGCTGGACACCGTGAAGAAAGCCATGACCCAGGGCGAATCTCTGTTGTCCGCCGTCTCGCGACTGCAGGGGGAAGGCCGCCGGCTCTCGTTCCTACCGGGCGCGGCGCCGGATTGGACCAGCGATCAGCGGCGCATCCTGGCGACCTTGCTCGGGCGGGAAATGGTCGATCAAATGGGGCTGGGCTCCGACGAGATCGACCGATTGCTGCGCCAGCATCTCACCGCCAACCTGGACAGCGGTCTCGGCGGCGGCCTGCTTTCCGGGCTGCTGGGGGGAGCGAGCGAGCTTTTCGGCGCGGTCGAGAGCAGTCTCTTCAGCGGCATCGGCGCGAGCTGGAGCGCCCAGCCGTTCAGCCAGGCCGGACGCGGTTTCTTCATGCATGTGAACGCCGAAGTCATCTTCTATGGCGGCACCCACCCCGAGGCGTCGGTCACGATCGACGGGCAGCCGGTCCCCCTGCAGCCGGATGGCAGTTTCCGTTATCACTTCAAGTTCCCGGACGGGAATTTCGAGATTCCGATTGTGGCGACTTCGCCGGATGGCCTCGAGACGCGGAAAGCCGTGCTGGAGTTCAACCGCGAGACCGCCCGCACGGGCGACATCGGGTCCACGGCCCAGCCGCCGGAGTTGCCTGGCGAACCGATGGGACGCCGGTAACCTGCCTCAGAGCCAGCGGCGTTTCCGGAAGTAGGCCACCATCCCCACCGCGACCAGCAGCATCGCCAGCAGGAAAATCGGGTAACCGTAGCGCATGCGCAGCTCCGGCATGTTGTAAGGGCTGGCGCCGGGGTCGAAGTTCATCCCGTAGATGCCCGCCAGAAACGTGAGCGGAATGAAGATCGACGCCACCACCGTCAGCACCCGCATCACTTCATTAGTCCGCAGCCCGACACTCGACATGTAAAGCTCGATCAACCCGCCTGCCACCTCTCGCGACACCTCCGCCAGATCGAGCACCTGCGCGGCGTGATCGTGCACATCGCGCATGAAAATTTTCGTTTCCTCGCCGATGAGCCCCGAATCATCGCTGGTCAGCCGGCTGACCAGTTCTCGCTGCGCCCAGGCCGCCCGCCGGATTTCTCCCAACAGGCGCTTCATATCGTGCACCTGCTCCACCGTGTCCTTCGGCGGATGATCCAGCACCAGATCCTCCAGATCCTCGATCGACTCGCCCAGCCTCTCCAGCACGGGATAATAATAATCCACCAGCGAATCGATCAGCGCGTAGGCTAGATAATCGTGGCCCCGGCTGCGCGCGTAGCCCCGGCCGCTCCGGAGACGTTTGCGCACCGGATCGAAGACATCGCCCTCCCGCTCCTGCACCGTGATCAAAAAGTCCGCCCCCAGAAAAATGCTCATCTGCTCAAACTCGATCACCCCATCCGGCCGCAGATGGGCCATTTGCATGACGATGAAAAGGTGCTCCTCATAATCGTCCAGCTTCGGTCGTTGCGGAGCGTTGACCACATCTTCCAGCGCCAGCGCGTGCAGGCCGAAACGCTCGCCAATCTCCCTCAGCAAGGTCACATCGCCCAACCCATCGAGATTCAGCCAGAGCACGCTGGCCGGCCGGCGTGGCCCCAAAACTTCGGCCAGGTGGGTGCCCGATCGTTCTTCGATGAAGTCCGGTCCGTATTCGATGACCGAGAGCCGGCTGGAACCGCCCCCGGTATCGGGATGCACTGTCAGTGTGGCGGGAGCGGTGCCGGGAGTGGGATAACGACGACGTTGCATGGAATAGTCCGAATCGGCCGCGGGGAGCCTACGCAATCGGGGCGACTTATGCTAGAATGAAGCTGCCCGTGTCCGGCTCCGAATCCATCGCCACTCCCACGCCGAAGCTCGCGCCCGTCATGGTGCTGCCGGGAGCCGCCCTCTTTCCGCACGCGCTGCTGCCGCTCTACATTTTCGAGCCGCGCTACCGCCAGATGCTGGCCGACACCCTGGCGAGCGATCGCATGTTCTGCGTGGCGATGGTCCGCCCGGGCGCCGAAGAGGAGGGTGACGACAGCTTTTTCCCGGTGACGGGACTGGGCCTGATCCGAGCCTGCGTCACCAATCCCGATGGCACGCTGCATCTCGTCCTGCAGGGATTGCGCCGGGTCTCGATCGTCGATCTGGCGCGGCGGGAACCCTATCGCCTGGCTCACTTGCGCCACCTCGTCACCAGCCCCGGCGATCTGGCGGAAAATCTGGAACTCGCCCGGCACCTGGTCGCCATCTGTGCGGGACTCGCCGCCCATACGCCGGAGTCCGCCCAGGTGCAGCAGCGGCTCGAGGAGGTGGACGATCCGGAAATCCTGGCCGACGTCGTCGCTCACACCTTTATCCAGGAAGGCGCGCGGCGTCAGGAATTGCTCGAGGAAACGGTCGTCACCCGCCGCCTTCGCCGGCTGATCGAGCTACTCGCTTAGCGTCTTCTCGCCAAAGAGCCGGGCGTGTTCCTCCATGAGATACCGGTCGGTCATGCCGGATAAATAATCGGCGACCGTCCGCTCCAGCCCTTCCTGTTCGATCCGCGCGGCCGTGCGGTGGCCCAGCCGGTCGGGCTCGCGCAGATACGCCTCAAACACCTCCCGCAAGAGCGCGCAGGCTCGCTGATTCGCCCCGGCCACCGCCGGATGGTAATACAGATTCTGATAGAGAAATCGGCGCAGCGCCCGATTTCCGCGCAGCAGATCCGGGCTGTAACGCACCAGCGAATCGGAGTGCCGCCGCACCTCGTCGGCCGAATCCACGCCCGCCGCATCGATGGCTGCGGCGCTGGTCTGAAGCAAATCCTCCACCTGACGATCGATCAGACAGCGGATCACATAGCCGCGGAAGCGCTGGCCCGAGAGATCGGGGAAATGATGCCGCACCGCCTCCGCGTTCACCCGCCAGACTTCGAGATCATCGAGCTGCTCCGGCTGAATGAGACCCGATTCCAGACCGTCGTCGAGATCGTGGCTATAGTAGGTGATCTCGTCCGCCAGGTTAGCCAACTGCGCTTCCAGGCTGGGACTGGGCAGCGTCCCACCCTCGGAGGATTCGTAAAAACGATCGTGTTTTCGAAGCCCCTCGATCACTTCGCGCGAGAGGTTCAATCCGGCGAAATGCGGATACTTTTGCTCGATCAGCTCCACGATTCGCAAGCTCTGGCCATTATGCTCGAAACCTCCGTGGGCACGCATCAGGTCATTGAGAGTCTCCTCCCCCGAATGCCCGAAGGGCGCATGGCCGAGGTCGTGCGCCAGGGCGATCGCCTCGGCCAGATCTTCATTCAATCCCAGCGAGCGGGCCACCGAGCGGCAGATCGAAGCCACCTCGATCGTGTGCGTCAACCGCGTCCGCAAATGATCGCCCGTGCCGTTCAGAAAGACCTGCGTCTTGTATTCCAGCCGCCGAAAAGCCCGCGAATGGATGATCCGGGCTCGATCGCGCTGATATTCCGTCCGGAAAGGATGGAGCGGTTCGCGGTGCTGGCGCCCGGTGGAATCCGAGGACTTCTGCGCATACGGCGCCAGCGTTTGACGCTCCTGCTCCTCCTGGCGTTCGCGCCCTCTCAGCATTCCGGCGGCTCCTCCTCCCGGCCCCGCCTTTCCTTCCGCAGCTTCGCCCGCAACGCCCGCTCGGCCGCCCGCATGAGCAGGAGATCGTAGGCCGCCAGCAGGATGGACAGCAGCGTGAGCCCCGCGCAGATCAGCCAGTAGGTCACGAAAAACGCCGGCCGGCTCATGAGCGCGCCCTCCAGAAATGTCGCGCCCAGAAAAACCATCAGCAACGCCGCCAGCACCACGACGAACATGGCCCAGCGCCGGATCTCGGTGGAGCGGAGGAGGCCGCGCGTGACAAGAATGAGCCC
This sequence comes from Chthoniobacterales bacterium, assembly GCA_041743065.1. GTDB lineage: Bacteria > Verrucomicrobiota > Verrucomicrobiia > Chthoniobacterales > Chthoniobacteraceae > JBBSOD01. Next base: position 3,743 of record JBGTNO010000298.1, on the reverse strand, counting down.
TTTGATCATGCCCCTCTCCCTACTTGCCGCCGCCTAGCTTGGCCTGATTCGCAGCGTGGTTTCCGGATCGAAAAGATGCGCTTTGGCCGGGTCGAGCTCGAACTGCATGCGATGTCCATCGGCCTGACGGTGCTCCTGCGCCATCATGCTGCGGCAGATGAGACTGTGCTCGCCGGTCTGTAGATAATAGTTGGTCTCCGCTCCCATCGGCTCCACCAGATCGACCAGCGCCTGGAAACGGCAGCCCACCGGCCGGATCGTCTCGTCCAGATATTCGATCTCCTCGGGCCGAATGCCGAGCACGATATCCTTGCCGCTGTAGTCTTTCAGCTCGGGACGGTTTTTAAACGGGACCTTGATCACGCCGTCGCCGCGTTCGTGAAAAACGACGCCGTCGCCTTCCGCCTTCAACTTGCCGTGGATGAAATTCATGGCCGGACTGCCCAGGAAGCTCGCCACAAACAGGTTCACCGGCTCGTGATAAAGCTTCAATGGCGCGTCGATCTGCTGCACCACGCCATCCTTCATCACCACAATCCGATCGCCCATCGTCATCGCCTCCACCTGATCGTGCGTCACGTAGATCATGGTCGCCTGCAAGCGCTGGTGCAGCTTGGTGATCTCCGTGCGCATCTGCACCCGCAGCTTGGCGTCGAGATTGGAGAGCGGTTCATCGAAAAGAAAAACCTTCGGCTGCCGGACGATGGCGCGCCCCACCGCCACCCGCTGCCGCTGACCGCCGGAGAGCGCTTTCGGTTTGCGATCGAGCATGTCGTCCAGCCCGAGGATGCCGGACGCCTCCGCCACCCGCTTCTTGATTTCCGCTTTCGGATATTTCCGAAGTTTCAGGCCAAACGCCATGTTGTCGTACACCGTCATGTGCGGATAGAGCGCGTAGTTTTGAAACACCATCGCGATATCGCGGTCTTTCGGGGGCACATCGTTCACCCGTTTTTCCCCGATGACGATATCGCCGCCCGAGATTTCCTCGAGGCCCGCGATCATGCGAAGGGTGGTTGATTTGCCACAGCCGGAAGGGCCCACGAAGACAATGAACTCCCGGTCTTCGACTTCCAGATTGAAGTCGTGGACGGCGGTGACGTCCCCGCCTTTATCGCCGGAATAGATTTTTTTTACATTTTTGAGCGAGACTCGCGCCATAGGTATTGAGAAACTGAAGGTGGTGATTGTGCCCGGGTATTTAAGCGCGGCAATGGGCCGTCGGCGCGCTGTTGAGGGGGCACCAGCCTAGAGGCCCCGAAAATGGCGGTCAACCTCCGAGCCGAACCGCGCTTCGTCCTAATCCGAGCGGCGGTAGCGTCCGCTCTCCCGCGAGAAATCGCCCCGCGCGCGCTCGATCAGATCCCGCAGTCCCGCCGCCGACACGCAATAACCGCCGAAGGAGCTCACCGTCTGCTGTTCCGCCAGATCCGAGGTTGCCACCGTAAGATCGTTTCCGGTCGCGTATTTTGCGGTCAGCCGCTCGATCACATCGTCGGCGGTCTTCGCGGCGCCAGAGTAGAACACCTGGATGCCACCCGCTTCGCTCGCCTCCGAGGGGCGCGCTCCTTGGCCGTCGAACACCGCGACCACCTGCACGCCCGAGATATCCTGGTATTCCGTGAGCGTCCTCACCAGCGATTCCCGCGCCAGCGCCATTCTTCGCGCGTGCAGCGCCAGCAGCTCCGGCCATTGATGGATCACGCTATGCCCATCCACGATCAGGATTCGGCGCATGACTCCCGCCCCTGACCGCGGGTCAGGCTTTTTTCTTTACCGCTTTCTTTTTGACCGGGACCATCCCCGCGGTTTTTTTCCGCTCGAGATAATCCTGGCGGCGCTTGCGTTTGATTCTGGCTTTGAGTTGTTGTCCCATAGGTTAGCATCCTAACCGCACCAGGCTCGCCCGCCAACTGGATATTGGTCGAGGGGCGTGAGTCAGCGGGTCGAGGTTTGGGAAGATTGGTCGCTCGCCGCGGCGCGGCCTTTGTCCGACGCGCGCGCGGTTCTGCGGGCGGCGGCGCTGTTTTTTTTCATTTGCGCGACCGTTTTGGTGGCCACCCGCGCGGCTCCTTGGGTCTCGCGAAGTTTGACCCGCGTTCCATTTTTCTTTGCGGTGGCTAAACGCTTTTTGGCGGTATCGATTTCCGCCCGATACTGCGGCAACCACCGGGCTTGCGCGACGAGGAGTTCGTCGGTCATCTGCCAGACCTCCTCCGGATCGCAGACCGCGCCGACCAGCGGATCGTGCAGCATGGCTTGCTTGAGCAGGGTCACGTCACCGTGGACGGCCGCTTCCATGCCCATTTCCTGCACGCGCACGGAGGCGGAGCAGGTCGCCGCGCAGGCCATCGGGAGATCGCCCACGACGGGGATGTTGATCCCGGTTCGGTCCACGTATCCGGGCAGCTCGATGACGCAGCCATCCGGCAGATTGGTGATGTGCCCGGCGTTTTGGACGTTGAAATGTCCGCGATAAAGCCGCCCGGTCTCGAGCGACTCGATGATATACGAGCCATGTTCCTCGCTGCGTTTCCGCTCGGCGATGCGCGGAGAGGGTTCTTTCATCCACTGCGGGAAATCGGTTTCGAACCAGTTGCGGCCCTCGGTGCAAATGCGGAGGTAGCCGCCGGTCTCGCCGTCGATCCAGTTGCCCAGCTTGATCCACTGGCGAATCTCTTTTGTTCGCTTGCGATACCACGGCAGGTATTCGCTGAGGTGGCCGTTCGACTCGGTGCTGTAGTAGCCGAAGCGGCGGAGCACATCGAGGCGGACCTTCTCGGTCTCGCGGTATTCCGGGTGCGCCTCGAAGAGCTCGAGCAGCCGCGGCACGAAATCCTCGCCGCGCCAGAGCGCCCGCAGATACCAGGTCTGGTGATTGATCCCGGCGCAGATGATCTCGACATCTTCGCGCTCGATCTTTTCGCCCTCGGCGAGGAGTCCTTCTTTTTTCGCCCAGAGTTCGATGCAGCTGGCGATCTGGCGCTGACCGCCCTGGACGCCGTGGCAGAGGCCGATGGTCCGGACGCCGCCGTAGCGGTTGCAGGCCCAGGTGTTCATCGCCATGGGATTGGCGTAGTTCAGCAGGATCGCTCCCGGTTTGGCGCAGGCCAGGATGTCGTCGCAGATGGCGAGCATCTCAGGGATGCCGCGCTGGGCATACATCAAGCCGCCGGCGCAGAGGGTGTCGCCGACGCACTGATCGACGCCGTATTTCAGCGGGATCTCGATGTCGGTGCGGAAGGCCTCGAGCCCGCCCTGCCGGATGGTGCAGACGATGTAGTCGGCGTCTTCGAGCGCTTTGCGGCGGTGGGTCGTGGCCGTCACCTTGGCGGGAAGTTTGTTTTCCACGAGGTCCTTGCGGGTGAGCTGGGTGACCATGTCGAGATTGCTCTTCGAGATGTCCTGAAAGGCAAAGGTGGTGTCGGCCAACTCGGGCACGGCGAGCAGATCGTGAGTCAGGGTGCGGGTGAAGCCAGTGGAGCCAGCGCCGAGGAAAGCGATTTTCATGAATGAATGATGAGTGAGAGCGGGCCGGGCAGGGACACGCGGGATGGGCGGGGAGAGGAATGGTAAAATGCGCGCGGAGGTTTCCGCAAGAAGTTGTCATCCCTTATTTTTTCCACCGGCGATGAGCGCGGAGATGTCGTCCGCAAAGGCGCGGGCGGCACTGGCGCGATGCGCCCCGCGCAGCCAGAGGAGACCGAGCGCGCGGTGTGGCGCAGGCTCGGCGAGAGCGATGC
>JBGTNO010000297.1:0-5782 GCA_041743065.1 Chthoniobacterales bacterium | reverse complement strand
AGACGCGTGTGCTCCCCCAGACTCGCGTTTTACGCTCTGGGTGTGATAGACGTTCATCAGACCGCTTTCCATGCCCACTCTGCTCTCGTCGCGCCGTCCCTTCTCCAACCTCTCGGAGGAGGAAGTTCTGGCGCTGGCCATTTCCGCCGAGGAGGAGGACGGGCGGATCTACGCGAACTACGCGACCCGGCTCCGGAGCGATTATCCGCAGTCGGCCAAGGTGTTCGACGGGATGACGGAGGAGGAAAATACCCACCGGATTCGTCTGATCGAGCGGTTCAAGGAACGCTTCGGGCCGAATATTCCGCTCATCCGACGCGAGCACGTGAGCGGTTTTTATCCGCGCAAGCCTTACTGGCTGGCGGAGCATCTGGGCATCGAGCGCGTGCGGGCTGAGGTCGCGCTGATGGAAAAACAGGCGCACCTTTTCTATGTGAAGGCGGCGGGCCAGACGCGCGACGCCGACACGCGCCGACTGCTCGGCGATCTGGCGCAGGCGGAGATCGGGCACATCACGGCGGCGGAGAAACTGGAAGCCGAGCACTTCACTTCCGACGCGATGGAGCGGGAAAATGCGGTGGCGCATCGCGAATTCGTGCTCACCTATGTGCAGCCGGGGCTGGCGGGATTGATGGATGGCTCGGTCTCGACGCTGGCGCCCATCTTTGCGGCGGCATTCGCGACCCATCAGACCTGGCAGACGTTTCTGGTCGGGCTGGCGGCGTCGGTCGGAGCGGGAATCTCGATGGGTTTCACCGAAGCGGCGTCGGACGACGGCAGCGTCTCGGGCCGCGGCGCGCCCTGGAAACGCGGACTGGCCTGCGGGATCATGACCACGCTCGGCGGCCTCGGACACGCGCTGCCGTATCTGGTTCCACATTTCTGGATCGCGACGAGCGCCGCGTTCGTGATTGTGGCCTTCGAGCTGTGGGCCATCGCCTGGATCCAGAACCGCTACATGGACACGCCGTTCTGGAGAGCGGCGCTGCAGGTCGTGCTCGGCGGTTCGCTCGTCTTCGCGGCCGGCGTGCTCATCGGCAGCGCCTGAGTTTACGGCTCTTCGAACACGCCCACCGCTCCCAGGCGGCCTGCTTTCATCTGAAAAACTTCCACGCTCACAGGATGAGCCGTGCCCCGATAAGTGGCGAAAATCATCGGCGCGAATTCCTGCACCGTGGTGGCCTGCTTCGGAAAAATGAAAACCTGGAATCGGTTCGGAATCACGACCAGAAAATCCGGGCCCATCGTGGGTTCGAAGGTTTCTCGCAGATGGGGGGCGAAGACAACGCAGGCGGTGAAGGGAGATTCGCTGGTCAGCTCCGCATACTCGATGACGCCCCGCGAGTTCCGGCTGAAACGAGGTTCGATCGATTTCAGCAGACTCGCCGCCAGGCTGGCCGTGTCGCGGTCCAGCGCCTGGCGATCGGCTTCCCGCGCCTCTTTTTCCGGGAGGGTAATGCTGGTATGGTCCGGCCCCGGGCGGGCGGGAATGAGGACGGTGCGTTTCGAGCCCGGAATAATATAGGCCACGGGCGGTCGCATGAAGCTGGGTTCCGGCACCAGGACCGGACCGCCCTCCGCTGCCGCGAGGGTCACACTGGCGAGCAGGAGCGCGACCGCGCGGAATACCAATTGGACAGGGTGGGCAATGCTTCTATCGTTCACGCGTGATCACATTTCTTCATGGCCGACTGGATGAGGCGCTGCCGACCCAGATCGTGGTGGAGGTGCAGGGAGTGGGCTATCAGGTGCTGATCCCGTTATCAAGCTACGACCGTCTGCCCGCCGCCGGCCAGCCCATCCGCGTGATGACTCATCTGCAGGTGCGGGACGATGCGCACATCCTCTACGGCTTCATGAGCATGGCCGAGCGCGACCTTTTCCGGCTGCTCATCAACAACGTCTCCGGCGTCGGCCCGAAGCTGGCGCTCGCCGTGCTGAGCGGGATGCCGGTCTCCGCTTTCAAGGCGGCGGTGGTCAGCTCGGACACGGCCGCCCTTTCCCGGATCAGCGGGCTGGGTAAAAAAACGGCCGAGCGCATCGTGCTGGAGCTGAAAGACAAAGTGGGTGTCGCCGCCGCCTGGGAAGCGGCCAGCGCCGCGCACGCGCCGACGGCGGAAGAGACGGTCTCGAACGACGCCGTGCTGGCGCTCATCTCGCTCGGCTACAAGCAGGTGGACGCGCACAAAGCGGTGCGCAAAGCCGCCGACGCCAGTGGCGACCTCGACACCGAAGATCTGATCCGCCGCGCGCTCAAGTCCCTGATCTGATGGAGGGCGCGCTGAGTGCCGAGCGGTTCCGGGCGGCGATGCCCGAGGGCGGACTGTTTGCGGAAAAGGACTGGCTGGTGTCGCCCGAGGCCTTCCCGCTGACCGGCACCGAAGTCGATGAGCTGGAAAAGCTCGGCCACCGGCTGCATCTCTTCGTGCAGGCGTGCGACACGCTCTATTATCTCAGCCGCGCCGGAAAGCGCCCCGCGTTCATCGCGCGCTACCTCGATGCCGGCAAGCCCGCCGACCTCCTCTCCGCGTCTCCGCGTCTCCGCGCGCAACTTCCCCGCGTGCTGCGCCCGGACCTGGTGCTGACCGAGGGCGGCATGGCCCTGGCCGAGCTGGACAGCGTGCCCGGCGGGATCGGGCTGACCGGCTGGCTGGGCCGCACCTACGCCGAGCTGACCGGCGCGGAAATCGTGGGCGGCGCGGACGGGATGGTGGCAGGTTTCGCGTCAATTTTTCCCGAAGGCGACATCGTGGTGTCCGATGAATCGGCGACCTACCGCCCCGAGATGGCCTGGCTGGCCGCGAAAATTAACGAGCGCGCGCCCGGCGCTCTGCGGGTCGAGCGTGCGGAGGATTACCAGCTGTCGAAGCGGGACGTGTACCGGTTTTTCGAGCTGTTCGATCTGCCGAATATCCCCGGCGCCTCCGAGCTGCTGCGCGCCAGCGCCGCGGGCGAGATCGGGCTGACGCCGCCCATGAAGCCGCACCTCGAGGAGAAGCTCTGGCTGGCGCTCTTCTGGCTGCGGCCGCTCCAGGCGTTCTGGCGGCGGGAGCTGCACGAGCGGCACTGGCTGCGCCTGCAAAAAGTGATTCCGTATTCCTGGGTCGTCGATCCCGAGCCGCTGCCGCCTCACGCCGTGCTGCCGAAGCTGGAGGTGAACAGCTGGAGCGAAGTGGCCGAGCTCAGCCAGAAAGAGCGGGAGCTGATTTTGAAAATCAGCGGTTTTTCCGAGCAGGCGTGGGGCAGCCGCGGTGTAACCATGGCGCAGGACGTGCCACAGCCCGAGTGGCGCGCGGCGGTGGAGGAGGCGCTCCATCATTTCACGAGCGGCCCATATCTGCTGCAGGAGTTTTACAAAGGCCGGCTCATCGAGCATCCGTATTTCGACCGGGAAACCGACGAGCTGCAAGTGATGAAAGGCCGCGTGCGGCTGTGCCCATATTTTTTCGTGAAGAACGGCAAGACAACGCTAGGCGGCGCAATGGCCACCATCTGCCCCTCCGACAAAAAGCTCCTCCACGGCATGAAGGACGCGATCATCGTCCCCTGCCGCATCAGTGGGGCTCCGTAGCGCAAGCATCCCGCTTGCCATCAACCGAAAGCCGCAGGCTCCATCTATTCAGAAGAGGACGGCAAGCAGGATGCTTACGCTACAGGCTTAGCGCCAATGTGGCGCACACCGCGACATCGACCGCGACACTTCGAGTCACCGAGCATAACAGGTTTTTGAAATTATCTTTCACAAGTCTCTGATAATTATCCTCTTACGGAAAGCCTGGAAATCGGAACAACCGCTGCTCAGAGCCAACCCGAAACTTTTTCCCCGAAAGGCACATAACACTATGGCAAAGATTTTAGGCATCGACCTCGGCACCACCAACTCCTGCATGGCCGTGATGGAAGGCGGCGAACCCGTGGTCCTCGAAAATTCCGAAGGCGCCCGCACCACCCCTTCCGTGGTCGCTTTCGCCAAGAACGGCGAGCGCCTCGTTGGTCAGGCCGCCAAGCGCCAGGCTGCCACCAACCCCGAAAACACCGTTTTCTCCATCAAGCGCTTCATGGGCCGCAAGTTCAGTGAAGTAACCTCCGAAGAGCACCGCGTCCCCTACAAAGTCGTCAAAGCCTCCAATGGCGATGCTCACGTCAGCGTCAAGGTCGGCGCCGAAACCAAAACTTTCTCCCCGCCGGAAGTCTCCGCCATGATCCTGAGCAAGCTCAAGGCCGACGCGGAAGCCAAGCTTGGCGAGACCATCACGCAGGCCGTCATCACGGTTCCCGCCTATTTCAACGACTCCCAGCGCAACGCCACCAAAGACGCCGGCAAGATCGCCGGTCTCGAAGTCCTGCGCATCATCAACGAGCCCACCGCTGCCTCGCTGGCTTACGGTCTGGATAAAAAGAAGGACGAGAAAATCGCGGTGTATGATCTCGGCGGCGGCACCTTCGACATTTCCGTGCTGGAAATCGGCGACGGCGTCTTCGAAGTCCGCGCCACCAACGGCGACACTCACCTGGGCGGCGACGACTGGGATTCCAAGCTGATGGACTGGATCATCGCTGAGTTCAAGAACGACAGCGGCATCGATCTTTCCAAGCAGGCCGACGCCGTCCAGCGCATCAAAGAAGAAGCCGAGAAAGCCAAGATCGCGCTCTCTTCCTCGCAAGAATACGAGATCAACCTGCCCTTCATCACGGCCGATCAGAGCGGGCCGAAGCACATCCAGAAAAAGCTGACCCGTTCCAAGCTGGAGCAGCTAACCGACGATCTTTTCGAGCGCACGATCAAGCCGGTGAAAGACTGTCTCGCCGACGCCAAACTGGCCGAGAGCGAAGTCGATGAACTCGTCCTCGTCGGCGGCATGACCCGCATGCCGCGCGTCATCGAGACTGCCCGCAAGCTGGTCAGCAAAGAGCCGCACAAGGGTGTGAACCCGGATGAAGTCGTGGCCATCGGCGCGGCCATCCAGGGCGGCGTGCTCCGCGGCGACGTGAAAGACGTGCTGCTGCTCGACGTGACCCCGCTCACGCTGGCGATCGAGACAGCCGGCGGCGTGGCCACGGCCATGATCCCGCGCAACACCACGATCCCGACCCGCAAATCGCAGACCTTCTCCACCTACAGCGACAACCAGCCCGGCGTGGAAATCAAAGTGCTGCAGGGCGAGCGTCCGCTGGCCCGCGACAACAAGAATCTGGGCACCTTCCACTTGGATGGCATCCCGCCCGCCCCGCGCGGCGTTCCGCAGATCGAAGTTACTTTCGATATCGACGCGAACGGCATTCTCAATGTGTCCGCCAAGGATCTCGGCACCGGCAAAGAGCAGAAAATCTCCATCACCGGTTCCAGCGGGCTGAGCAAGGAAGAAATCGAGCGCATGCAGAAAGAAGCCGAACTGCACGCCGACGAGGACAAGAAAGCCAAGGAAACCATCGAGGTGCGCAACAACGCCGAGAGCCTGGCCTATCAGTCCGAAAAGCAGCTCAACGATCTGGGCGATAAAATTCCGGCCGAGAAGAAGACCGAAATCGAAGCCGCCATTGCCAACGTCAAGAAAGCCCTCGAAGGCGAAGACGTCAGCGCGATCTCAGCCGCCTACGACAGCCTGCAGGCCAAATTTCAGAGCATCAGTGAGGAACTATATAAACAGGCCGCCGCCGCCGCGGGCCACGCCGGTCCCGGACCGGAAGCCGAGGCCGGAGCGTCCCCGCCGCCTCAGCCCGGCAATGCGAACAAGGGCGACGACGTCGTCGATGCCGAGTTCGAGATGGTGGATGAGGATCA
>JBGTNO010000296.1:0-9077 GCA_041743065.1 Chthoniobacterales bacterium | reverse complement strand
CATGGTTTCAGCGAAACCGCTTTTGCCAGTTCGCTGCTGTTGATTGACCGGTTGCGCCAGGTGGCGGAGGGCGATCACCGTTTACTCGACTGGCGGAACGCTTTGCCGGAACGCTCGCCCTGGTGGTTTTTGCTGGAACGTTACTTTTCCAATGATCCCGCCGTGGCCGCCGCCTACGTCACCCCCGCCGGCAGCATCGCCGACCCCGCCGCCAAGTCCGCCCTGCGGGAGCAGCTCACCGTGCCCGGCCCGCGCCTCTATTTCTCCGGCTGGACTTATACCCTGGCCGATCTCATCCCGTGGTCCCAGCGCAAGCTCATCCAGCTCAGCGTGCTCATGGTCGCGGTCAATTCCATCCTGCTGCTCATCCATGTCCGCAGCGCCCGGCATCTGTTCATTCTGCTGGCCAGCCTCTTTTTCGCCACCGCCGCGCTGATCGCCTGCCTCAAGTTTTTCGGTCTCTCCCTGCATCTCTTTAATGTGCTGGCCTTCCCGCTGGTGCTCGGCGTCGGCGTGGACTACGGCATCTACGTCATGCTGGCCGTCCGCGAGAGGGGCGATCTGCGGACCAACCTCATCTCCATGCTCCGGCCCGTCCTGCTGAGCGGCTGCACCACCCTGGCCGGCTTCGGCTCCCTCGGCCTGGCCCGCTACCCCGCCCTCTCCGGGCTCGGCATCGTCTGCGCGCTCGGCATCGCCTGGTGCCTGGTCATCACCTTCACTTTCACCCTGCCCGCCTGCCTGTGGATGCGAGCGAAGTAGCGCCGACTCCGCTCTATAAAACGGGCGGCTTCGAGATCGCCATGCAGGTCGCCCGGCGGGTGCCCCGCCCCCTCGCCCGCTGGATCGGCGGGGAGATCAGCGATTATCTCTACTCCCGCAAACCCGAAGCCGCCGAAGCCCTGCGCGCGAACCTGGGAGTGGTGACCGGTCTCCGCGGGGCCGCCCTCGACCGGCTCTGCACCCGCAACGCGCACCAGTTCGGCCGCATGCTCGGCGATTATTTTCACTGCACCCATGCCAGCGTGGCCGGCATCCGCGCCGCCGTCGCGCGCTGGGAAGGCATGGAAAACCTCCAGGCCGCCCTCGCCGGCGGGCGCGGCGTCATCCTCGTGACCGCCCATCTCGGCAACTGGGAACTAGGCGCGCTCGTCCTCGCCACCGACCAAGTGCCCATGACCATCGTCACCGCCGAAGAACCCAGCAGCGGGCTGACCGAATGGCGGAAAAAATACCGCGAGCGCCTCGGCATCGGGACCATCACCGTGGGTGCCGACAAGTTCGCCTTTGTCGGCATGATGGCCGCCCTGCGGAAGAACGAATGTCTCGCCATGCTGGTCGATCGCCCGCCCGCCGGTTCCGGCGCGCCGGTCACGCTTTTCGGGCAGGCCACGGAATTTTCCTCCGGCCCCGCCCTGCTCCAGCATCACACCGGGGCCGCCATCGTGCCCGCCTACGTCGTGCAGATGGGCCGCGCCGAATACCGGGCCTTCATCGAGCCCGCCCTCGAAACCGCCGCCGCGAGCGACGCAGCCGGGGCCGTCGCCACGAATACCCAGAAAATCGCCACTCGTTTCGAAGCCGTCATCCGGCGCTACCCCGATCAATGGTTTAACTTCGTCCCGATCTGGCCCGCTTCGCAACGCGCCCATTCAACCTAGTCTATGCATCGCCGCCTTCTCATCCTTTTCCTTTTCCTGGCCCACTGCGGAGCGGTGCTGGCTCAGAAGCCCCTCGACGACGCGGCGACCCGTGACCTGCTCCGCCGGCTCGACCAGTTGAAGGAGAAAAACGGCGGCGGCATGAGCGCCGATTTCACCGAGACCCGCCAGACCCGTCTGCTCAGAGAACCGCTCGTCACCCGCGGCAGCATGGTTTTTCAGTCGCCCGATAAATTCCGCCGCGAACTGCGCGGGAGCAACCAGAGCATCACCGTGAGCAACGGCCGGAAGCTCTGGATTTACTATCCCAACTTCAAAGAAGCCGAGCTCTACACCATGGGCGAGCAGACGTTTTTCGATGACTCCATCTCCGCCCTGACCGCCGGCCTGAACTACGCCCGCATGCCCGAGTATTACCAGATCGAGGCCTATGAGGAAGACGGCGGCTACCGGCTGAATCTGACGCCGAAGAAGCGGAACCTGCGCCGGATCATCGAGCGGATGACGCTGTATCTCGACGCCTCACTGGCACCCGTCCGCACCCTGGTGGACCTGCCCAAGGGCGACCAGCTCGCCACGGAATACCGCAACATCGAGCGGCGCTCCTTCCCGGACTCGCAATTTGAATTTACTCCGCCGACCGGCACGAACGTGACGAAGCCGATGAGCCGGTAATCCCGGAGACAGAGGTTTTGAACCACGGAGACACGGAGGCACGGAGAAGGCATTCAGGTGAGATGCTCTACGAATAACGGGCACTTCCAGAGTGAGCGATTGGATCGATGGGATCCGGCTGTTCCGCATGGCATTAAGATAATGCGGACTTGGGATCTTTTCGTAATCCTGCTCTTACTCCCAATCATAATCTTCCCAGTTCCCAAGCTTTCGAAAATCAACGATTAAGATTACGAGTAGGAGCAAGATTAGGAGATTTGCCTCCTTATCTTAACGTCCGTCATTCTCGGCTGTTTCTTTCTTTCCTCTCCGTGTCTCCGCGTCTCCGTGGTTCACTATTCCCCTGAAGCGCAGAAGAGCCCGCCATCGGCGAGCCCTCCCAGAACTGTTCGTGAGGCGCGTTAGAGCGGATTAACCGCCGTCTGAGTTGTTCCGAGCCAGCCTTGAGCAGAAGCGCTGTTGGTGAAAATATCGGCCGCCCACGGGGTGCCGGGAGGCCCCTGCACTGTCATACTAGTTTGGTTCACTTTTTCGAGGGAACCGCTGTTGTCAGTCCGGATCACGATCGCCTTCTTACCTTTCCAGACGCCGCCCTCCTGATCTTCCGCCTGGACATAGGTGTGACTGGTTGCATTGTTGAATCCATCCGCAAGCAGCGGAAAGGAGGAATTGGAGGTGTCCGTCAGATTTATAACATAGGCGAAGTGATTCTCGCCCGCGACCAGGCGGTCCGTAAAATTGGTGATCAGGGAATCTGGTCTGCCTTGGTCGATGAACACGGATTTCGGCACCGCGAAAATGGTCTCGTTATCCACGTAGTCAGGAATGAGCTGCTTGAGCGCGTCATTGGAATTATCGACATCGCTCGGAGAAACAGTGCCGTCAGCGTTCGGTGTCTTAGAGGGGAACCTGCCGTCATTATCGCCCGCGAATAGCTTGAGCGCCAATCCGATTTGCTTGGCATTTGAGAGGCCTTTGGTCTGCTGGCCCCGCTCCGTGACGGTATTGTAAACCGGCAGCGCGATGCCCGCGAGAATGGCGATGATGGTGATGACGACGAGCAGCTCGATGAGCGTGAACGCGCCGTGCTTGATCTGGGAGGTTTTCATAATGTGAGGTGAGGTTTCTGTGTGTGGGCTGCTGCTGAGGGGGCGGGCAACGAATAAAATCTATCCGGCTTACTCTCCCCGGGCAAATGAAATCTATGAGAGCGAAGACCAATGCGCGCCGCGCTTCCCCACGTTGCTTTGGGAGACAGACTGTCTGACTCTTTCTGAATCCCACCGGCAACCGTAGCGCTCCAGAGGTGTGTCGGGGGGATTCGCCTCCCCCGCTACCGTTCCAGATGCAGGCGGATAAACTGCCGCCCCTCCGGTGGCGCGGCCAGGATCAGGGTGGTGGTGGTGAAGCCGTCGGAAGTCTCCGACATCTCGCTCTCGATCTGCGACCCGCTGTCATCCCAGATCACCAGGTCGAGGGACACCTCCGGGACCGCCAGCACATCCGTCGCGTCCGCGTTCCGGCGGTAGGTGAACTGGAGCTGGCCGTCCGCATAATTTGCCTGGGGCGCATAAAAGGCCGTCGAATCCAGCGGCGCCGTGCCGGAGAAAAATTCGTCGAGGTTACTCCGTCCGTCGAAGTCGGGATCGGCCTTTTCGCCGGTGCTGGCGGGGTCGTTCCAGTCTTCCGGCAGAAAGTTTTCCGTGATCCACTGCTGGTAGGGCGCGTCGGCAATCCGCACGGTGGCGCTGGCGGGGGAGCCGACCACATATTCGCTGGAGACGGACAAGGTGAACGTGGCCGTTTCCACGCCCTCGACGACCTGATCGGTCAGCGGCGACACCGCCAGATCGACGGAAAGCGTGTCGGCCGGGATGGTGACCGAGCCGGCCAGAGTCTGATAATCCACCCCATTTCCAGCGGTGCCCGACATGGTGTAAATTACGGTCAGGGGCTGCGAAAGCTCCGCCGTGGAGGTCCGCGAGACGGTGAACCGCCCGGGCTGCGCGCCCCCTTCGGCGGCGGATGGAGAGCTCGTCGCGACGGTCACCGCGGGCAGATCGATCAGGACCGTCTGCCAGGCCAGGCCGTAATCGACATTGTTGCCGCTCGGACGGGTCACCTCAAGAACGTAGCGACCGGCCGGGAGGTTCGTCTGGTAAATGTGCTCGAGATTATCGACCGGGCTGGTGCTGGAGTCCACGGGCGCGCCGACGGTGGTGCCCGTCGCTTGGAACAGTCGCAGGGACAGATCGGTGACGCTCGGGGAGTTGTAATCATTAAACGAAAAGGTGCGGTTCCAGGCGAGAAGCGCGGAGAGGGTCGTGGCTTTCTTTCCCGCCGGGATGTCGAAGAAATAGCGGCGGGCGTTGGTGAAGGAACTCCTGAAATCCCAGCCGGTCGAACCCACCACGGAATTGTTCGAAGCGCTCTGCCGACCGGCCACGAGAATATGATAGCTGTTTTGGATATTGAGTTCGCCGGCTCCGTAGTGCGCGTCCAGCGGCCGGGTTGTCGTGCGCGCCCAGCCGGGAATCTCCGCCTTGGTGCAGCCCGCCAAGAGCAGCGCTCTCACCGTCTGCGACCTGGCGGCGAGATTCAGGGCCGTGCTGGCGCGCGCTTTCTCGATCAGCAGACCGGCAGCGGCTCCCACCACGGGCGTCGCGAAACTGGTGAAACCCTCCGGCGACGGGACGACGATTTCCGGTTTCACCCGGCCCGCGCCATCCGAGACTGTCTGACCGCTGCTGTGATTACCATTAGTCAGTCCGACGGAAAGGGCGTTGTAGGAATTGGCCAGGAGTTCCGGGACGGCGGTGGATGGGCCGTTGTTCAAGCCGACCACCGTCACGAAATCATCGCGCTGGATGGCGAAGTCCAAGCGCCGGGTCACCTCATTCCCTCCACTGCCGACCCAACTGAAATTTGCGACATCCTGCGTTTCCACCGAGGGCGCGGGAGCAAAGTTCACCTGAAGAAACCCGCTATATATCCAGTTGGCGGCGGAATAAAGATTGATGCTGGCACCGGTGGAGGCCGACCCCATTTGCGGAGCGATGCTGGTGCCGCCCCCATACAGATACTGCCCGACCAGCGTCGCGTGGCTGGAAGACCCGGAGTGCTCGCTTTTGATCACGAAACTCTTCGCCGAAAACTCGGTCAGCCCGAAATCGGGCAGGTAGTTAATGCCATCGATATAGGCTTCACAATGGGTGGCTGAGACCCCGGCCCCGGTAGGCAGGGTCGCGCCGAGTTCGTTGGCCAGGGCGGTGTAGCCGATGTCGCCTTTCAGATCCGCGCGGGCGGGCACTGCCCAGATCATCATCCCCAACGCCAGAGCATAGCTAATGGAAGAGCGGGAGGGAAAAGTCATACGAACAGCGAGGGCGACTTACGTAGCAATTCGTGCGCCGCCTGCTGATGAGCGTCAATTTCGTCGAGAAACCGCCGTGGTCAAATCCCGCGGCAGCCCGCCCAGGCGGCAATTAATCTGTGACATTCCGGGCCAGCCGGACTTATCGTAGCAGTCTCATGCCCGCCCTCGGATTCGATCTGCAACAGGAAATTCTGGAGCTCAAACGCGAGCGCAATGCCGTCATCCTGGCCCATAATTATCAGGTCCGTGAAATCCAGGAACTGGCGGATTACGTCGGCGACTCGCTCGGCCTCAGCTACCGGGCGGCGGAGACGGACGCGGAGGTCATCGCCTTCTGCGGCGTGCATTTCATGGCCGAGACCGCGAAGATCGTAAACCCGCACAAAACCGTCGTGCTGCCCGATCTCGATGCCGGCTGCTCGCTTTCGGAATCCTGCCCACCCGAGAAGCTGGCCCGCTATCTGGAAGATCACGCGGATAAAAATTACTACGTCATCGCCTACATCAACTGCAGCGCGGGCGTGAAGGCGCTCTCCGACGTGATCTGCACCAGCGGCAACGCCAAAAAGGTGGTCGAGGCCACCCCGGCCGACCGGAATATCCTGTTCGTGCCCGACCAGAATCTCGGCTCGTGGGTGATTGAGCAGACCGGCCGTCCCATGGAACTGTGGAAAGGCAACTGCTACGTCCACGTCGAGTTCACCCGCGAAAGCATCGCGCGCATCCGCGAACTGCATCCCGACGCGCCGCTCGTGGCGCATCCCGAGTGCACCTTTGCCGTCCGCCTGCTGGCCGACGAAGTCTGCTCGACCGAGAAAATGATCACCTACTGCCGGGAGTCCGCCGCCGCGGAATTCATCATCGTGACCGAGTCGGGCATGCTGCACCGGCTGCG
Source organism: Chthoniobacterales bacterium (assembly GCA_041743065.1). Lineage (GTDB taxonomy): Bacteria > Verrucomicrobiota > Verrucomicrobiia > Chthoniobacterales > Chthoniobacteraceae > JBBSOD01. Next base: position 2,470 of record JBGTNO010000296.1, on the reverse strand, counting down.
CCGCGAGATGCCGGAGAAAACCTTCATCCCCGGCCCGACCGACCACTGCGCCTGCGCGGACTGCCGTTTCATGAAAATGAACACCCTCGAAAAACTGCACGACTGCCTTTTGAATCTGCGGCCAGAGATCACCATGCCCGAAGAAATCCGCGCGCGGGCCGAAGTGCCGATCCGCCGCATGCTGGAGATCGGCGCGTGAAGTTCCTGCCCGTTTTCGCCGCCGCGCTGCTGGTCTTGTTTCTGTCCGGGTGCGGCGGTGATTCCAATGAGGCCGCCCGGACGGCGGCGGATGACTTCATGCAGAGCGTGCTCGAGGGGAACAACGGGGCAGCCTATCAGAAAGCCTCGATGAACTTCCGCACGCGGACCCGGTTCGACAGCTTTAACTTCGAGGCGGCGAAGCTGCGGGTGAAGCCGGATGCCAAGCTGAGCTGGAGCGAGCCGGAGGAGAAAGACGGCCAGCCCGTCTTCCAGGGCACGGTGCCGCGCGAGTCCGGCGATCCCGCCCGTGTCACCCTGCGCATGACGCAGGAGATCGAGGAGTGGAAGGTGGAGAAGTTCGCCGTGGAATAGGCGGCGGCCGGCCGGTCCGCGCGACCGCTACAGCGCCTCGCGCAGCACGGCCGCCACCGTTTCCACCGATCCCGCATCAGACACGGAATGCGTTTCCGTGCCCTTCCGGATGCGGCCGACCAACCCGGCCAGCACGCCGCCCGGTCCCAGCTCGATGAAAAGATCGCAGCCAAGTTCGTCGATCAGATATTCCACCGACTCGGTCCAGCGGACGCTGCTCGTGACCTGCTCCTGCAGGGTGCGGCGGATGTGCGCGGGCTCGGCTACGCTCTCGGCATCGACGTTGCAGACCACGGGAAACAGCGGCGGGTTGATGGTGGTGGCTTCCAGCCGCTGACCGAGCTGGAGATAGGCGGAATTCATCAGGCGCGAATGGTAGGCGCCCGCTACGTTCAGCATCGTCACGCGCCGCACCCCGCGCTCCTTCGCCATGGAGGCGGCCAGCGCGACCTTGGCCGCTTCGCCGGAGATGACCACCTGGCCCGGCGAGTTCAGATTGGCGATGTCCACGTCGGTCTCGCGGGCCAGATCACGGATCATGTTTTCATCCGCTCCGATCAGGGCGGCCATCGCGCCGGTGGTGGATTCGCAGGCTTCCCGCATCAGCTTTCCGCGGGCTTCGACGAGGCGCAGACCGTCCTCGAACGACAGCGCGCCGGCGGCGGTGTGCGCGGTGAATTCGCCCAGGGAGAGACCGGCCGCCGCCGCGACCGGGAAATCGCCTGTCTTCTCGCGCAAGGCCGACAGGCAGGCCAGTCCGTGCACGAAAAGCGCGGGCTGACAGTTGGCCGTCTCGGTGAGGGTCTCTTCCGGGCCTTCGAAAGCGATCTGACTGAGCGGTCGGCCCAGGATCCGGTCCGCTTCCTGGAAAATTTGCGCGGCGGCGGCGGAGGTGGTGGTGAGGTCATGGCCCATGCCCACCGACTGGGCGCCTTGACCGGAAAAGAGGAGGGCAATTTTTCGACTCATAAGAGGGAGATGAAAAAGGATCGTCGCGGATTCTCCCGGCGCGGGGAAGTTTCTATTCCCGCGCGCGTGAATTGACGCCGGTCCCCGCCGCCGCCTACACTCCCCGTGTGACCGACACCGCCGTCAGGACGACGCCTCTCTTTACCTGCCATCAGGAGGCGGGCGCCCGTTTCATCGATTTCGGCGGCTGGCGGATGCCGGTGCAGTATGCGGGCATCATGGCCGAGCACCAGGCCGTCCGCGAAGCCGCCGGGCTCTTCGACATCTCGCACATGGGGCAGATCGTGGTCAGCGGGGAGGCGGCGGAAGCGTGGCTCAACCGGCTGCTCAGCAACAATCTATGCCGGATCGAACCCGGCGAGTGCCAGTACACGTTTCTGCTCAACGATCAGGGCGGCGTCATCGATGATCTGCTCGCCTACCGCCTGCGGGAGGGCGGGTTTCTGCTCGTGATCAATGCCGCGCGGCGCGAAACCGACCTGGCGCACCTGCGCGGGCACCTGACCGGGGACGTGGAGCTCACCGACCGCAGCAGCCAGTTCGCCGGGCTCGCGCTGCAGGGGCGGCTGGCTTGCCAGGTGTTCGAGGCGTTCTTTGGCGGTCACGTTTCCCGTCCTTCGCGCAATCAGGTCCGGCGGCTGGAGCGCGACGGGGTGGAATTTCTGGTCGCCCGCACCGGCTACACCGGCGAGGACGGTTTCGAGCTTTTCTTTCCGGCCGAGGCGGCGGAAAGCGTCTGGCGAACCCTGCTCGAAACCGGCGCGGAGTCCGGCCTGCGGCCCTGCGGACTGGGCGCGCGCGACACCCTCCGCCTGGAAATGTGCTACCCGCTGAACGGCTCCGATCTTTCGCCCGAGCACACGCCGCTCGAGGCGGGCCTCTCCTTCTTCGTCGATCTGCAAAAAGACGACTTCATCGGGCGCGCCGC
>JBGTNO010000295.1:0-5439 GCA_041743065.1 Chthoniobacterales bacterium | reverse complement strand
GCAGGAGTCGATGCCGCCGGGGGAAAACAGAGATCGTTTTTTGTGGGCGACGTAGATCGGCGAAAATATAGGGCTCGTCAAAAAGGGTCACAGATTTCGCGGAAAAGCCGCAGTCTCTCAGGCGCTGCAGAGATTCTCGATTCGGGAATCGGACTCCAAGGGTGATATTCGCATGCTATCCGGATGTGTGGGAGATGTAAGGTCAGGTCCGACCGAATGAGCAGGGTCAGGACGGGAGTCTGATCCTCCAGTGATTCGCGCTTTCGCCGCACGTGCGTCCCACTTGTGTCCAAAGCCCAAGCCGTAGGCTCAAAATATCTGATGGCGGACGGCAAGTTCCGGCCTGAGCTGCGTCCCCTGCCGGTGGAAGGTGACGAAGCAGAAGGTTGCAAGCCCGGCCGTTCGCTCTTCGAGGGATCCGTTGCAAACGGGGACAAGGGCGCTCCCAAGCGGAACGTGGGAGTGTGGGCACGAAAGTCATTTCTCCATCTCCAGTCTGCCGAGCTGGATCAGGGAACGAAGGTCTTCCAGGGCATCGGGGGACCAGTCTCTAATGGTATGGAGCGTTTTCTCCACGGCTGGGTCGGAAGCAGGCCCATCATTCGGCTAATATCGGCGAGATCCTGCACGCGCGCGGAGGTCAGCTTAAGCAGCACCAGCCATTCCAGCGACAATACCGGGTCGTTGGTTTGACTGGTCCTGGCTTGTTCGAGGGCGGCGGCGACCCAATCCGATGCCTCCGCAATCACATCCAACCTGACTCCTTCACATAAAACACACGAAAAGCCAGGGATGCTACGGGGGCGAACCGATGTCGCTCCGGCTGGTGCGGCTTCCTTTCGGGCCTGCTCGAGGTCTTCCGTGGCCACGAGAATATCCCAGTCCAGCGTGTGGCGCTCTGGCATGTAAAATTTCGTGGCCTGTCCACCGATGATGGCATAGGGAATGGTGAAGATCTCATGGAACATGGTGGTGGCTTCTTTCGCTGGAGAAGCGGAAATGCTCCCAGAGCCGGGCTTCTGTCTCCGGCGGCTTATCTCGATCAAGATTGAGGACATGGGAAAGCCAAAAAATCGACTCGTGAAAACGGAAATTCAGTCACTTCGCAATGGGGGACCCAACGGCTGTTTTGCAGTCTCAAGCGCGTTCGGTATCGCCCATATTGCTCCCGCCGCCGGACCTCTGTGCGCCGCTATCCTCTTGCTGCGCCGCTATCCTCTTTCCCAGCGGCTTGAGATCCGTGCTGATCAGCGCCGGTCGCACGCCGGGAACCTCCAGAGTCATGCGGCGAAGAAGCCGCTCGTGCCATTCACCGGTGCGGTCGATGTTGTTCTCGAACTGCCTCGCAATCCGCCACACCATCTGCTCGAAAACGTTGTAGCCGCGGGCGAGCTCGAAGGCCGTGGCCTGGAGCCGACCATGGGTGCCCTGCTCGAGATGCGCCGCGGCGTCAGCCGCCGCCTCTCGAAAGATGCGGCAGTCATCGCGTATTTCCTGTCGCAATGTGGCAAGGGCTAAACGATCCATTTCTCTCCTGTCCTGCGGATTTTCGAAGCCAGACGCGAGGAATCGAGCACAAGAAGATCCACTGGACGCCCAAGGCGCTCTTCGAGCGCAACGGCCACCCGGGTGAGATCGGCTTCCGAGAAGTCGCCGTCGAGAGCGAGATCAATGTCCGAGTTCTCCGTGAACCGACCCGCCTCAGTGATGGAGCCGAAAAGATGGACAGTCACCCCGGGGGGCAGCATTTCCCTGATCGCGGTCACCAAGGTCTCGCGACTCGCAGCGCGGCCTATTTCGCGTGCTCGAAATCGTTCCTGCGCCACTTCCTGAAGTAAAGTCATGCCGACGTTAGAACTTGAAAGCTGAGACTTGAAAGCTGAGACCTGAGTTTGCGGAAGGGGGCGGTGGCGGCGGGGGTCAGTTTCTCGCTGAGGCGCTCGTAGGACTGCCCACCCCTCCGGCCTGGTGGGAGATGGCGTATTTCTTGCCTAGATTCCCGACGCGGATGGCGCTTTCGGACCCTGGGAGATTAAAATTGCGGCTCGGCGTCTGCAAAAGAAGGATTTTAAGACTGCGGATTCGCACGTCTCAGGTGGCTCGCTTCAGTTCGGTCACGAGATTCTGGAAGTCGCCGAGATGCCGCTCGACCATTGCCTGCACGATGGGCATCTGAATTTCCCGGTGATCATGCACCGCGATATTTTTGAATCCAATCATTGCCTGCATGCGATTTGCCGTGGCGTCGGTGAGCAGGCCGGCACTGGCTAATAAACGAAACGAATCTCGGAGGTTTGCGGAATGCCGAGGCGCCGAACCGCCACGATGTGCATGGCCAAATCGATGGCCGCCTCGCAGGCGCGCTGGAGGTTCAGGATGATCGAGTCTTGGACGGTCCAATTTTCCAGAACGCTGGGATCGCCGCGGTATTCCTCCGCGACGCGCGCGAGGCAGCGGCGAATGGTCTCCGATTTGTGGATGAAAATATCATCGATCACAAGACGGCGAGGACCGGGGCGCGCTCCTGGTTGAGGCGCGCGTAATCACTGAGGGCATACATCTCGAAGTCCTCCAGAGAGGGCGGACAGTTCAGACTTCGTCATTTCTTCAATCAGTTCTTCGAAAGTGGTGCCGAACTGCCAGCCGAGATCGCGCTTGGCGCGGTCGGGATTACCCACCAGGCGGGTGGGTTCGGCGACGCGCATGAAACGCTCATCGCGCCGGACGCATCGGGCGGGATCGAGGCCGACGACCTTGAACGCTATCTCGATGATCTCCTGGACGGTATGCAACTGGCCGGTGGCGAGGATGTAATCCTGCGGTTTGTCGTGCTGGAGGGCGAGCCACATGGCGCGGACGTAGTCGCGGGCGTCGCCCCAGTCGCGCTGGGCGGAGGTGTCGCCGATCAGGAGCTCGGACTCGAGGCCGAGCTTGATGGCGGCGGCGGCGCGGCAGATTTTGCGGGTGACGAAGTTTTCGCCGCGGCGGGGGGACTCGTGGTTGTAGGCGATGCCGTTGCAGGCGAAGAGCTGGAAGGCGTCGCGATAGACGCGAACCATCTGGGTGGCGAAGGCTTTGGCGCAGCCGTAAGGGTTGACGGGAAACATGGGGGTGTCTTCGTCCTGCGGGACTTGCTCGGGGTGGCCGAAGATTTCGCTCGACGAGGCGTGGAAGAACCGCGGGGGTTTCGGGAGGTCGCGGATCATTTCCAGGAAACGCAGGGCGGCCATGGCGGTCATTTCGCAGGTGGACTCGGGGATTTCGAAGCTGAGGCCGACGTGGCTCTGGCCGGCGAGGTGATAGACTTCGTCGGGGCTGACCTTGGCGAGGACGCGGCGGAGGGTGGTCGGGTCGTCGAGATCGGCGTAGTGGAGGAAGAGGCGGTTTTCGTTGATCTTGGGATCCGCGTAGAGGTGCTGTAACCGTGAGCGGCCAATGCTACTGGTGCGGCGGACGGCGCCGTGCACCTCGTAGCCTTCGGCGAGGAGGAGCTCGGTGAGATAGGAGCCGTCCTGGCCGGTGATGCCGGTGATGAGAGCTTTTTTCAAAATTGAGGCGATGGGCTGGCGGGGCATCGTTTCCGCGCGTGTCCCTGAATCGTTCTTGGCGGGCTAAGCAGCCTCGCTCCCAAGTTGCACCTGGGAGCGCCAATCCCAGAGAAGCTTGCCAGCGTTCCCAAGTGCAACTTGGGAACCAGCGGAACCAACCAGCGGAACCAACCAGCGGGACCAGCGGAGAGCGGATTGGCGGCGGCGGTCAGGGGCTGCTTTGAACCGCTTTCCACTCCTGATCGAGACCAAAGTCTCGAATCCATCCGGCAAGCCGCTCTTCGTCGGTGATGGCAGAGGCCTGCAGCATCGAGCGAATATCTTCCAAATGTTTTTCGGATTTGCCTTCCCGGTAAAAGAGAAGCTTGTGGGCAATCACGGCTTCGGGAGGGGAAAACCAGCACGCACCGAACGGTGAATCCAGACGCTGCCGGTGCCCAAGCTCCCATCGCGCCAAGTGACTGTTGCCCGGCAGATAGCAGTCCGCCCGCAAGGCGCTCCCTTGATGCAGGATATTAAAATGACCGCGGGATTCGCGCTGAATTTCTGTCATGAGCACTTCCACCGGGGGCAGGTAGAACTCGTCTTCCGGAAAGGCGGCGGTTAGTTTGTCCAGATCGGAAGGGGCCAGGGAGATGACCATATCGGCGTCGAGCGTGAGGCGGGGACGTCCGTAGGCAATGGCGGCCAGTCCGCCCACGAGGCAATAGACAATTCCGGCCTGTTCGAGCCGCGTGGTGATGATTTCAATCGCCTGCATATCCGGTCTGAAAGATGCGGCGCAGACGGGATTGGATTTGGGTGTCGCTCCAGGCGGGATGCTGGCGGCGCAACCCGGCGGACTTGATGTTCTGCGCGGTGCTGTACAATTCGCGCGCTATCTCAAGGCGGCGATAGGGCGTCATCTGTCGGATTAACTCCGCCTGCATGCGCTCAACTTCATTCATGAATCAGGATGCTGAGGCCGCTTTTATAAGGCTGGAGGGACAGCGTCCTCGCATGTGCCTTGACTGCTGTCTGGTCCGGCCTCGCTCTTGTCCGGCCTCGCTCCTGTCCGGCCTCGCTCCCAAGTTCCACTTGGGTGCGTCGATTCCAGTGAAGCTTAGCTTCACAGAGTGACAGCGTTCCCAAGTGCAACTTGGGGAACGAGCGGAACTTGGGGAACGAGCGGAACGAGCGGAAGTCGGAAACATAGTGCCGTTCCAGTCAGGACGGGAGGCTGATCCGAACTCTAGCAAGGGCGCTTCGCTTTGCGCTGGCGGCTAGACCAGATGGGCACACGGATCCTGACGGCCTCTGGCGGCGTCGTGCTTTTCGTAGTCCGCCTCCAGGCACAATCCAGGGATGGGCGGCCAATTGCATGAACTCCGGAAGGCGTGATAAGCGGGCGAGTGCGGAAGTGGGTAGGCATCGAAGACGGCACGCCAGTCCGAGAGCATCTCGAAGGTCCGCGGCTCGGGCACGATCCCGAAGTCCCAGGCGGCGCAAATGCGCTGGAGGTAATCTCCACGGTCAGCGGGTCCAGCGAAGAGGGTTTGACCGGCTGCCGGCAATTCACGGGCTAGTTCTCAATGCGTCAGTCGGCGAGGATGGGAGTCTGACCCTCCCATCCACGCTGGAGGGACATCGTCCTCGCATATCCCCGGAACGGCCTCTCGAAAATGACCGGGCAGGCTACCGCCCTTGGCGCCCGGTCCTAAGTCCGGCCAACGCGTCAAAAACTGTGGTGCTGTCGTTCGCATCTTCTTGCTTCCTCGCCACCGCCGATGCTTCTGGGGGTCGGTGCGCTTCTAGGTTCGGGCCAATCCCGCGAGCTGCAATCGGGCATCTTCGGACTGGCAGAGATCTTTCAGGGAAACCTCGGCCATGAGCTGACGCCCCATCATTTCCA
>JBGTNO010000294.1:0-3004 GCA_041743065.1 Chthoniobacterales bacterium | reverse complement strand
TTTTCACAATGATGAGCATGCGCTCCTGCGACTCGCTCAGCATGGTCTCGTAAGGTGTCATCCCCGTCTCCCGACGCGGCACCTTAGCCAGATCGATCTCCACGCCGGTGCCGCCGCGGCTCGCCGTTTCGCAGGTCGAGCAGGTCAGGCCCGCCGCGCCCATGTCCTGAATGCCCGCCACGCAGCCCGTTTCCAGCAATTCCAGACACGCCTCCAGCAGCAACTTCTCCTTGAAAGGATCGCCCACCTGAACCGCGGGCCGGTCCTGCTTGCTTTCCTCTGTCAGCTCGCGCGAGGCGAAAGCCGCTCCCGCGAGACCGTCGCGGCCCGTCTCCGCGCCCACGTAGAAAACCGGGTTCCCGATTCCTTCCGCCGCTCCCCTGGCGATCTGTTCGTGGCGGAGGATGCCGAGACAGAAGACGTTGACCAGTGGGTTACCCTCGTAGCTCTCGTCGAAATAAATTTCCCCGCCGATCGTCGGAATTCCGATGCAGTTTCCGTAGTGCGCGATCCCCTCCACCACCCCCGCGAAGAGCCGCCGATTCGTCCGGAGCCGCTTCGCGTCCCCCCCCCCGCCGATCGGCCCAAACCGCAGCGAATTCATGCTGAACACCGGCCGCGCCCCCATCGTGAAGATATCGCGAATGATCCCCCCCACCCCCGTCGCCGCGCCCTGGAAAGGCTCGATCGCGCTCGGGTGATTGTGGCTTTCCATCTTGAAGGCGATCGCCCACCCGTCCCCGATATCGATCACTCCCGCGTTCTCCTCCCCCGCCTTCACCAGCACCGTCGGCCCCGTCGTCGGGAACTTTTTCAGCTCCGGCCGGGAGTTCTTGTATGAACAATGCTCACTCCACATCACCGAAAAAATCCCCAGCTCCGTGAAGTTGGGCGCGCGCCCCAGAATCCCCTCGATCCGCTCGTATTCCTCCGGCGTGATGCCGTGTTTATCGATGAGTGCGGGCGTAATCGCGGGATCAGGCATGGGCTCGGCATTTGAAAGAAGAACCCGCGCCTGCGCCAGCGAAAAGGTGCCTCATTCACCCGCCTGCAGTCCCAAGGCCGTGGTGAGTCGGATCTCCAGAATCCGCCGCAAAGCCACCTCCGAAGGGTGGCCGCACGTCAGCCAGAGAAGCTTCGGCGGACGGCCCTGACCGAAAAATGATCAAAGATCCAGCGAGCCATCCGGGTTGTAAGATTCGCGGGGAACTCGATAGGGTGGGCAGATGAAATTCTTCCTCCTTGTCAGTTTATGGAGTCTCGGCCTGCTGCCTGGAGTTGGTGCTTCAGCCGGGTGGAAGGTGCAATCATCGGCGGAGCAAAGCTCGTCTGAGGGCGTGCGGCATGTCGTAAAAATAGTGCGGGAAGGCGAGCGCGAGGCGGAGCTGAACTTCGCGTTTTTCGAGTCGCCGAGGAGTCGCCTGCGGGTGGTCGATCGCCCGGATGGCACGCGGGTCGCCGCGGCGGTCAAGGCGGTCAAGGGCCTGGCCGGGATCAATGGCGGGTATTTTCATCCCGAATACCAGGCGCTGGGACTGATCGTTTCCGAAGGGAAAAAAATTCACGATCAAGAGAAGGCGCGGCTGCTGAGCGGCCTCGTCGTTTCCACGGCGGACCGGCTGCTGCTGCTGCGGCCGCGCGAGTTCAAGCTGGGAGCGAAGACGCTCGACGCGGTGCAGGCGGGGCCGTTTTTGATCGACGGCGGAAAAGTGGTCGCGGGATTGAGCAAGGACCGGGCGGCCCGCCGGAGTGTGGTGCTGACGGACGGCAAAAACCGGCACGCGATCCTCGCGACGGACGGGCTCACCCTGGCCGAAGCGGCGGCGGTGCTGGCGACGGACGGGGTGGTGAGCGAATTCCCCATCAAGCGCGCGCTCAATCTCGATGGCGGCAGCTCGACCGGTTTTTATTGCAGCGGCGGCGGCTTCGATCTGCCGAATCTGAAGCGGGTGCGCAACGTGCTGGCGATCGTGCCCGGGAAGTGAACGGTCTTCAGTTTTGGCGGCGGCGGACAGCCGCCAAAAGAAAACCGGCGACACCTAATTGCGGGAAAGCTGAAGGCTCCGGGATAGTCCGCGGAACCGCTGCCGCATCGAGCGCTTCGTGGTAAATTCGCCCATCATCCAAGCTGCCTTGCAGGTATTCAAAGGCACCACCCATCGATGCCAAGGTGGAGGAAGCGCTGTTTGTTGCCGATGTCGCCGAGGCTGAAAGCTCGCGGATCCGGGGGGCAGGGGCTAAACCGACCCCGACGCTCATAATCAACAGCATTAGATACTTCATGGCCGCTAGAAAAGAGGCTTAGCACCGACCATTCAAGAGTCTGGCTGCGGTCAGCGAGGAATAGCCGCTACCCGCAGCCGCATTCCCCGGCATCGCCGCCGCAGGCTTCCTCGCTCGTCTGGCGGATGCTGACGAGGAATTGGACATCCTGCAGGGCGAGCTGGTCGTGGATCAATTTGAGGTAATGCAGCGTGCGCTCGTCGGGCTCGCTCGCGCAGCGCAGCTCGATGCGAAGCGGCAGGCTGGCCAGATCGGGCGATTCGTCGGTCATCTCTCCATCCAGCGCGAATGACATGTAGGCGTTCATCTTCTCCTGAAGCTGGAAGATTTGCTCGTCGTGGCCGCTCCAGGGACGTCGCTCGTTCATCACGAGGACGACGCGCTCCGTGTCGGGGTCCATCATATACAGATCGATGATGTGAGGAAATTCGAGACCGCTGGGCATGATGCTTTGGCTTTAACGGCGAACGTGACTATTTTCAACCCATGAAGATATCGCTCGGGGCAGACCATGCCGGCTTCGCCTACAAGGAAGCCATCAAAACGATGCTCGGCGGTCTCGGGCACGAAGTTCTGGATTTTGGCACGGACAGCGAGGCGGCCTGCGATTATCCGGATTTCGTGCGCCCGGCGGCGGCGGCGGTGGCGGGGGGCGAGGCGGAGCGGGGGATCGTGCTGGGCGGCTCGGGAAACGGGGAGGCCATGGTGGCCAACAAAGTGC
>JBGTNO010000293.1:0-4050 GCA_041743065.1 Chthoniobacterales bacterium | reverse complement strand
GGCCGAGCTGCTGCGCGCCGGGCTCAATACGATCGTTCTCCAGTTGCCGAACGCCAGTGAATCGGTGGCGATTCGCGGCGTGGAGTTGCGGATGAAATACAATGACCCTAGCTTCGACTACGATCTGACCCCCGTGCCGCTGCCCTGAACGCACCTGATTATGAAACCTCCCCAATTTCACTCCTCGCCCGCCGCCTTCACCCTGCTGGAAATCATGCTGGTGGTGACCATCATCGCCCTGCTCCTGGCTTCCGGTATTTATTTCATGAAAGGGCAGTTCGAGTTCAGTCAGGACGTCCGCGTCCAAGGCGACATTCAGGCGGTCAGCAGCGGCCTGAAGATTTATCAGGCCATGAATGGTTTCTACCCGACGACCAGTCAGGGATTGCAGGCTCTGGTGACGCGCCCGGATACCGAGCCACGGCCTAAAAAGTGGCGTCTGCTCGCCGAGCGGATTCCGCTCGACCCTTGGGGTGTCGCCTATAACTACCTGGAACCGGGCAAGCACAATCCCACCAGTTTCGACCTGTTCTCCAGCGGACCAGATAAAAAAGCGGGCACCGAGGACGACGAGGGTAACTGGTCCGACCCGCAGTAGGCGGGCTACTCGAAGTAGCTGAGGATTTTTCCCGTCTCGACCTTAGTCAAATCCGATCGCACCTGCTTCTGGAGACGACCCCGCACCGGCGCGGGAAGCTGCTCCAGAATCTTCTGATCGATTTGCGGGCGGGCGGCGAAATACCAGTACCGGACATCCTCCTTTTCGAGAATTTCTCCGATCGAATCCGCCAGCAGCTTCAGCGTGCGGCGCTGGGATTCCTGCTCGAGATGATGATTCTCCCCGTTCGACATCTGCCCCATCCCGGTCGCGCCGTTCTGCATGGGAAAGCGGCCCGCCTGATCCGTCACCGTGTCACTGACCCGGAGATGGGGCGCTACGGGATCGCGCTGCTCGATGAGTTTCAGTTGGGGTTTGCCAGTCAACTCGTGATGGCTCAGCCGCAGCGCTTTGAGGGTTCCCAGATCGGTGAGAATGATGAGTTTATCGGTCATGAAGGAGGAATGGGCCACCGTTTGGGCGGCCCCTCACGAACATTTTCGTAACTCCCGGCTCAGGCGACCCTGCGTCAGCCGCCCCCAGGGCTGAATTTTCAGTTTGTTTTCCACTTGGCCCGTTTTCCGCTACTCTCAATTTTTCCATGAAGAGCTTTCGTCTTAACCGACTTTTCAATCCCGATTCCAACCGCAGTTTCACGATCGCGCTGGATCAGGGCATGGGCGGCGAGCGCACGGTGCCGCAGGGGCTCGAAAATCTCGAGCGAACCGTGCAAATGCTGGCGCTGGCCGGCCCGGATGCCCTGCAAATGTCGGCCGGTCAGGCCAGATCGCTCCAGTCCCTCCCGGGCCGGTCGAAGCCCGCGCTCATCCTGCGCGGGGATGTCAGCAACCTGAGCAACGCGGCTCCCGAGGGCGAACTTTTCATCGACCTGCTCGAAGACGCCGCCGAGCAGGCGGCCCGGCTCGATGCGGTGGCCGTCACCGTCAGCCTGCTCAGCGTCCCCGGCTATCCGGGGCTGACTCACCAGTGTGTCTCGAATCTCCTGCGCCTGCAGACGCAGTGCCATCGTCTGGGCATTCCCCTCTGCGTGGAAACCGCCGCCTACCGGGCTCCGGAGCGGGGCGGCCTGCTGGTGCTGGACCGCGATCTCGACACCCTCCTCCCCCTCCTCCGCCAGGCGGTGGATCTCGGCGCCGATCTCGTGCAGACGGTCAGCAGCAGCGATCCCGGCAGCTTCCGGCGGTCGATCGAAGCGGCGGGCGTGCCGGTGCTGGTCCGCGGCGGCGGCCGGATGCCGGACCGTGAAGTGCTGGAAAGCACCGAACAGGTCATTTCCCAGGGCGCGGGCGGCATCGTTTACAGCCGCAATGTCACCCAGCATCCCGATCCTTCCGGCATGACGCGCGCGCTGATGGCGGTGGTGCATGAGCGCGCCCGCGCGATGGACGCCATCAAATTTATCCGCGGCTGATTCGTTCCGCCGGCATGGACGACCTCAGCACCTGGGCCTCGCGCTACCGCGCGCTCTTCGAGCAGGCGCTCCAACGTTACCAAAGGGGCTGCCAGCCGGCCGATCTGCTCACGCCCGCCGACGCCAATTTTCTGAAAAGCATCGGCGGCACGGCGCGGGAGTTTTTCGATCTGGTGGAGGACCACGCCCAAGGCGGTGATCCGGACCGGGAGACGGCGCTCCTCCTCACCGCCGCCCGGCGGGACTATTTCCTGCGGATCGACGGCGGAAGCACCCGCTCTCCGCTCGACAGTGGCACTCTCCCGCCAAAATCAGCCCAACTCGGCGGCGTCCGATGGCTGCCCCGGATTATCGAGAAGGCGCGGCGCAAACTGCAGGGCACGATGGACGACGACCTGATGTATGGCTGCGGCGGCGATCGCTCGTTCGCCCGACGGCACCAGATTCACCTCGCCGATTTCCTGCAGCTCGTCCGGGAAAATTGGGAAAACGAGGACGCGATTCTCGCCGGCTTGCCCAAGCGAGACCTGGAATAGCGATCAGATCCGCCCCGTGCGCCGGTGCCGTAATCCGCCCGGCTACGCTTCCGCCTCCGCCGTCGCCTTGGCCCAACCGGCGAGCTCATCTGAAAATCCCTGCAACAACCGCACCATATCGGGACCGCGCGTCAGGACCGTTTTGCCCAGCTTCTCATACTGAGCCGGATTGCTCTGCCCCAGTTCGGAGAGCGCCATCACCACCGCCAGACTGTTGTTGATCGAGTGCTTGAGCTCACGAAATTTCTCGTGCAAGGCGACGATTTCCTCATGGGTAGGGGGATGATTTCGGTCCATTCGGAGCATATTTAGCAGCAGAATCCGCCACCCGCCATGGGAAAATAGTCTCATCGCCCGAAGGTCGCGGAATCGCGCGGTTTTCGACCTTCCCATGCTCGCTCCGCCCTTTCACTATCCTCCCATGTCACGACACAAAGCGATTATCCTGGCCGGAGGGGCCGGCTCCCGGCTGCATCCGCTCACCCAGGTCGTCTGCAAGCAGCTTCTGCCGGTTTACGACAAGCCGATGATCTTTTACCCGCTCAGCACGCTGATGCTGGGCGGCATCCGGGAAATCCTGATCATTTCCACGCCCAAGGATCTCCCTCATTTTCGTCACCTGCTGGGCGATGGCTCGCAGTGGGGCCTTCAGCTCGAATATGCCGAGCAGGCCCAGCCGGACGGCATCGCCAGGGCCTTTCTGATCGGGGCCGACTTCATCGGCGACGGCTCCGTCACCCTGATCCTCGGCGACAATCTTTTCTACGGAAACCTGGATTTCTTCCACCGGGCGCTTCGCCAGGAGAAAGGGGCCTGCATTTTCGGCTACAAAGTCCGCGACCCCGAGCGCTACGGCGTGGTCGAGTTCGACGCCGAGGGCCGCGCGCTCAGCATCGAGGAAAAGCCGAAGCAGCCCCGAAGCGCGTTCGCCGTGCCCGGCCTCTATGTGTACGATAATCAGGTCGTCGAAATCTGCCGAAATCAAAAGCCCTCCGCGCGCGGTGAACTGGAAATCACCGACGTGAACCTCGACTACCTCCGCCGCGGCGAACTGAAAGTCGAGGTGCTCAGCCGCGGCATGGCCTGGCTCGACACCGGCACGCCGACCAGTCTGAACGAAGCCAGCAACTACATGGCCACCATCGAACACCGCCAGGGCCTAAAGGTGGCCTGCCTGGAGGAAGCCGCCTACCGGATGGGCTTCATCGACCGCGCGCGACTGGATCGCCTCATCGAGGCGCTCCCGGCCAACGATTACCGGGATTACCTGAAAATGGTGAGCACCGAGCGCTGGGCTCCGACGCCGAGCGGGCGCGCTTAAGAACCGCTCTCCACCAAAACTCGCAGGTCCCGCTGGATGCAAGTCCGACAGACTGCTAGCCTCAGCCTTCGCATGGGACTCTTCGATAAGATCCGCGGCCGCAAAGGCTCCGACACTCCCGCAGCCCCGCCGTCCCCGGCCTCCGCGGCCCCGGCCCGCCGCC
>JBGTNO010000292.1:0-4748 GCA_041743065.1 Chthoniobacterales bacterium | reverse complement strand
GCCGCAACCAATCCTCGAAGATCGGAGCGACCGTCAGCGGCAGCCGCAGCAGCACGTAGGAAAGATCGCGCGCCCCCGCTTCGCGCCCCGCTTCGATCAGCGCGGGCAGCTCGTGATCGTTCAAGCCCGGAATGACCGGCGCGATCAGCACCCGAACCGGAACGCCCGCCTCGCTCAGCTCGCGCACCGCCGCCCATCGGCGATTCGGCGGGGAAGCGCGCGGCTCCAGGATTTTTGCCAGCGCCGGATCGAGCGTCGTGATCGAGAGATTCACCTCCGCCGTTTCTTCCCGCGCCATCGGAGCGAGCAGATCAAGATCGCGCGTGACCAGATGATTCTTCGTGATGACCGCCACCGGCTGGTGAAACGCCGCCAGCACTTCCAGGCAGCGCCGCGTCAACCGGAGGCGGCGTTCGACAGGTTGATAGCAATCCGTCACCCCGCTCATCGCCAGCACCCGCGGCTGCCAGCGCTGCCGGCTCAATTCCGCGCGCAGCAGCTCGGGCGCGTCCTCTTTCACCACGATGCGGGACTCGAAATCCAGGCCCGCCGAAAACCCGAGAAACTCGTGCGTCGGCCGCGCGAAACAATAGGCGCAGCCATGTTCGCAGCCCCGGTAGGGATTCAGGCTCGCGGAGAACGGCACGTCCGGACTGCGGTTCTGCGTGATGATCGAGCGCGAGGCCTCCCGCAGAAACTGCGTGCGAACCGGTCGCGCTTCCTCGCCGGCCAGCGCCGCCGGATCGAGCTCGATCTCCAGCCGCTCGAAGCGGTTCTTCGGATTGATCGCCGCGCCCCTGCCGGCGGCTAGCGGGAGGGCGCGTTCCCGGGCATCCATTTGATGTTGCAGCCAGTGCTCGGCCACTGCTCAGCCTCGATCTCCCGCCCGGCCAGCAAGGCCTCCAGCGCCGCCCGCAGATCGCGCCCATCCGCCTGGCCCTTGCCCGGTCGCGACGCATCGAGCTGCCCGCGATAGACCAGCTTGCGCTCGCCATCGAACAGGAAAAGATCCGGCGTGCAGGCCGCGGTGTAGGCGCGCGCCACCTGCTGCGACGCGTCGTAGAGCACCGGAAACTCGATCCCCGCCCCGCGGGCGAAGCGGACCAATCCCGCTGGCGAATCCTCCGGATAATTGGCCACATCATTCGAGCTGATCCCCACCAGCCCGATCCCACGCGAGCGATAATCGCGCCCCAAGCGAGCGAGTTCGTCTTTCACATGCACCACGTAGGGACAGTGCGCGCAGAGAAAAATAATCAGCGTGCCCTGCGTTCCCGCGCAGTCCGCGAGCGAAACCGGCTGATTCGTGGCGACATCGGGAAGGGTGAAATCCGGAGCCACCGTTCCCAGTTTGAGCATGGTCGAAGGGGTGAGAGACATGAGCTTAGATTACCGCGGAGACGCGGAGACGCGGAGATTTTTTTCGAGGACGGCGGGGTCGGTGACGGGGAGCTGGCAAACGTAGTTCTCGCAGACGAAGGCGGCTGGCTTACCGCCGATCGGGCCCACCGTTTCGAGGAACTCGTTGGTTGCCGCCAGCCACTTCTGCCCAGGGCCGCCATCGGCATGGAGCAGCACCGTGTCTGGCAGATAATGCCGCCATACCACCCGCCGCAGCGCCTTGGTGTCCTCACCCGCCAATACGATTTGCCGGGGCTTTGCGGCCAGAAAATCCACCGCCACCAGCATCTGCGGCAGCGCGGTCGGCTGGTGGGTGAGCTGGCTCCGGAAAGCGGTAACCGTGTTCTCCGCTCGCTCGCGCCAGGCCGGGCGGTCGAGCAACCCGGCCAGCCGCGCCAGGTTCAGCGCGCTCACGGAATTTGGCGAAGGCTCCGCTCCGTCGTAGTCCTCCTTCATGCGGAGCAGCACGCTCGGGTCGTCACCCGAAGTCGTGAAATAGCCGCCGTGCCCCGCGTCCCAGAAAAGCTGGTCCTGCGTTTCCTGCAGTTCGGTGGCCCACTGCAGCCAGGCGATATCGGCGCCGGCCTCGTAAAGGTCGATCAGCCCCTGAATGAGGAAAGCGTAATCATCGGCAAACCCGAGCACGCGCCCCGGTTCCCCGCGAAAGGAGCGCGGCAACCTGCCGTCTTTCGTCAAGTTGCCGCGCAGGAACCCGGCCGCTTTCGCCGCCGCCGCGAGATAGCGCGGCTCGTCCAGCACCGCCCCGGCGCGCGCCAGTCCGGAAATCATGAGACCGTTCCAGGCGGTCAGGATTTTATCGTCGAGATGAGGCCGGGGCCGCTGCTCGCGCATCGCGAAAAGTTTCTTCCGCGCGTCGTCCAGCTCCTTGGCGTCGTTGGCGAGATACAACACGCTCTTCCCTGTCATCTCCCCATGCGGATCCGCCGAAGCCGGCACGTTGCCGTCGGCGGAGACCCCGTAGGCTTCCGCAAATTTCGCGGCTGTTTCCGCGCCAAGCGCTGCTACCAGCTCCGGCTGGGTCCAGACGTAAAAAGCCCCTTCCGCGTGCGCGGGCTGGCCCGCCACGATCAGGCTGTCGGCGTCCTCCGCCGTGAAAAACGCCCCGCCCTCCGCCGTGAGATCGCGCAGCACGTAGTCGCAGATATCGCGCGCGACCTCGGCGAACTCCGCCTCCCCCGTGATCTGAAAGGCCGACGCGTAAGCCCCGGCCAGCTGCCCCTGATCGTAAAGCATTTTCTCGAAATGCGGCACCTGCCAGCGCGCATCGACCGAGTAACGGTGAAAACCGCCCCCCAGTTGATCGTGCATCCCGCCCGCCGCCATCGCGCGCAACGTATGGAGCGTCATCTCCAGCGCGTGCCGGCCATTTTCACTCTCCGGATTCCCCGCATACATTCGCAAAAGAAACTCAAGGGTCACCGGCCGCGGAAACTTCGGAGCCCCGCCGAAACCACCCAGCCGCGCATCATAGCCGCGCGCGATTTGCCCGTAGGCCCTGGGCATCACGCTCACCGGCAGCTCAGCCGCCGCCGTTTCGCCCGACGGCGCCGCCGATTGCCGCAATGCCTCCATCACCCGCTCCGAACTCTCCACGATGCGCGCGCGGTCCTCCCGCCAGACTTCCGATATCTGCTTCAGCACCTCCAGGAAGCCCGGCTGCCCGCCCCGCCCCTCCGGCGGAAAATAGGTCCCGCCCACGAAGGGCTTCAGCTCCGGCGTCAGCCACACGCTCATCGGCCAGCCGCCCCCGCCCGTCGTCGCCTGCACAAAGGTCATATAGACCCGATCCACATCCGGCCGCTCCTCGCGATCCACTTTGATGTTCACAAAATGCGCGTTCATGAAGGCCGCGATCTCCTCGTTCTCAAACGACTCGCGCTCCATCACGTGGCACCAGTGGCACGTCGAATAGCCGATCGAGAGAAAGATCGGCTTCCGCTCCGCGCGCGCCTTTTTAAACGCCTCCTCACCCCACGGATACCAGTCCACCGGGTTGCGCGCGTGCTGGAGCAGGTAGGGCGATTTCTCGCCGATGAGGCGGTTGGTGGGTTCGGCGGCCATGAGTGAGGTAAACGAAGAGGCGCTCATCGCGAAGACGGCGAAGAGCGCCCGGGACCGGCTCAGCATAGCGGCAGAACGCGAAATCTTAAAGCAGCGGTTTGATATCCGCCTCCAGAGTGGCGTAATCGGTGTAGCCCACGTGGCGGGTGGCATATCTGCCCTGTCGGTCGATGATGTAAGTGGTGGGCAGCAACTGATTGCCGCCATAGGCCATTTCCAGCGCCTCATCCACCATTACCACCGGATAGTTGATTCCCATCTCCCGGATGAAAGGCTTCACCACCTCCATTCCCATCTCGTCGAAGGATACGCCCACCACCGTCAGGCCCTGGTCCTGATACTTTTCCTGCAACTTGATGAAACTGGGAATCTCTCGGCGGCAGGGCGCGCACCACGTCGCCCAGAAGTTCAGTACCACCACCTTCCCCTTCAGGTCGCTCACCGTCTCCTCGGTGCTCCGGACGTTTTCCGAGCGCCGGGCGGGTTGATCGGTGCGACCGCAAGCCGCGACCGTCGCGGTGAGGAAAAGGATGACAAAGAGGCGAAATTGACGCTGCATCAGGCAGAGTGGGACGCGCCGAAGGCCGATACCGCTCAGTATTTGTCGAAATAAATCACTTCCACCCCGCTTTCCGCCCCGCGAAGCGAGGCTTGACCGGGCCGCGCCGAGATCGCAGCTTTTCCCGCCACGCGCTTCCCGCGCCGCTCGCCGTCTATCGTGAACATCATTATCATCGGAGCCGGAGAAGTCGGCCGGCATTTCGCCGAAGACCTCTCCAGCCGCAATCACAACATTTGCGTGATCGACCGCGCCGAGGCCGTCGGCGCCGAACTCACCGAGAAGCTCGACGCCCGCACCCTCACCGGCAACGGCGCCTCCGTCCACGTTCTCGAGGAGGCCAACGTCGCCCACTGCGACCTCCTCCTCGCCCTCACCAGCGACGATAACACCAACCTCGTCGCCGCCTCCCTCGGCAAAGCCCTCGGCGCCGGGAAGACCATCGCCCGCGTCCACGCCGGCGTGCAGCGCGAAGAGTGGCTCTTCGATTACCGCGAGCATTTCAAGATCGACCACATCTTCAGCTCCGAGCGGCTCGCCGCCGTCGAGCTCGCCAAGTTCATCCGCAATCCGCAGTCCCTCGTCGTCGAGGAAATCGCCCGCGGCCGCATCGAAGTGCAGCGTCTCCAGGTGCTGAATGGCTGCCAGGGCGCGGGCAAAATGATCCGCGAGCTCGGCTTCCCGCCCCGCGTGCGCGTCGGCCTCA
>JBGTNO010000291.1:0-13960 GCA_041743065.1 Chthoniobacterales bacterium | reverse complement strand
CGTTTTGCAGGGCCGAGGTCCTGGCAGCGCCGGAGGGGAGGGTGGTGGCGTAGTTCAGGGCGGCCCGCGGATCGGCCCGGGCCCATTCTCGCGCCACCCGGCTGACGGCGGCGCTGGAAACCTTCGGATCGCTCAGACCCTGCGCCCACGCGGCGGCGGCCCGGGGATCTTTGCCCGCCCACTCGGAGGCGACGGAACGGATCGCGCGCTCCTGCTGGGCGGGATCGGAGAGGTTGGAGGCCCAGTCGATGGCGGCCCTGGCGTCTTTCTGGAACCAGCTCTGCGCCACCTCCGAAGTGCTCCACTGCCGGGTCCGCTCGTCGGTGATCTGATCGAGATAACCCGCCGCGAGCTGCGGATCGGCCTGCGCCACGCTGTTGGCGACCATCCCGGTGAGCCGGTTGTTGCCCCCGTCCTTCGCTACCGTGCTGATCCAGGCCAGCGCTCCTTCGGGATCCATCCGCGCCCACTGCCGACCCACCGCCATCATGGCAAACTGCTGGCTCCGGCCTTCGAGATTGGCCTGCGCGAAGAGGGCGGCCTTCTCCGGGTTCGTGCTGGAGAGCGCCACCACCGCGCCGAACATGGCTGTGTCCAGCGTGTTCTGGTCGGCCAGCGTGCTGGAATCGAACGCCCAGGTCAGGGCCAGCGTCTGCACCGCCAGGCTCTGCAAACGCGGATCCTCCAGCCCCAGGGCCAGGTTCATCGCCTCCTCGGGCGCGCGCAGGGCCATGGCGCTGAGCGCGCCGCGCAGGTAATCCTCGCGCTCCTGCCCCTCCGCCATGCCGTTGAAGCGGGCCAGTATGTCCGCGGCCGTTTTATCGCCGTCCCTCGCCCCATCGGTGTAATATTTCGAATCCCCCGCGCGAACATCGTTCGTCGAAGCACCCAAGGTTCGCGCGCCAGGTTTGAGCGAAGCGGCGGCACCGATCTCCCAGCCCTTCGGGTCTGAGGCGGCAGTAGCCGGGGCGGACGGAGCGGGCGCCAGCGAGTCATACGCCGCATAACCGCCCACCCCGAGAATTAAGCCAAAGCCGATATAGAGCAGGGGGCGAACGAGAGATTCCATGGCACGGATATTACCCCGGCCACGTGGAAACGTCGCCAGAATTTCGCCCGACCCCGCGGGTGGAAGCGGTCGATGCGCCCACTTTATAGAAGCCGCCAGGTCATGCCCCTTCAGTTCCAGGGGAGCGGCATGGCCGCCCCATTCACGGAAGATTTCGCTCCTGCGGAGCCGTCATCGGTCGATGCCCGGGTGCCACAAAGATGCCGCGCCCACTGCACTTAAAACGGTATTTGAACATGGCCCTTAGCGAATGCGCGGCAGCAGCAGACCGAGCAGCTCGGAAACCGGAACACGCTCCTGCTCCATCGAGTCGCGATGCCGCAGGGTGACGGTGTCTTTCAGGGCGTCGCCATTCTCGCCCAGCGTGTCGAAATCCACCGTGATGCAGAACGGGGTCCCCGCTTCATCCTGCCGCCGGTAGCGTCGTCCGATCGCGCCGGTTTCGTCGTAGAATGCCATCAGGTGCGGTCGCAGCATTTCCAGAATCTCGCGGGCCTGCGCGACGAGCGCCTCGTTCTTCTTGATCAGCGGGAAGACGCCGACCTTGATCGGGGCCATCCGCGGATGAAACCGCAGGACCGTGCGGGTCTCGGACTTGCCTTTATCGTCGGTGACGGTCTCCTCGTCGAAGGCTTCGCAAAGCAGCGCCAGCACCGTGCGATCGACGCCCGCGCTCGGTTCGACCACGTGCGGCACGAAGCGCGTTTTCGATTCCTCGTCGAAATAATCGAGCGACTTCCCGCTGGCGTTCTGATGCTGGGTCAGGTCGTAGTCCGTCCGGTAGGCCACGCCCTCGAGTTCCTGCACGCCGAAGGGGAACTCATACTCGATGTCATAAGTGCCCTTGGAATAGAACGCGCGCTCCGCATCCGGCACGGTCAGCACGTGCAGCTTGGCGCGCGGGAGGCCGATGTCTCCGTAAAAGCGCAGCCGTTCCTCGAGCCAGGAGTCGAGCAGCCGGGCACCGTCTTCCGGGCGGCAGAAATATTCCACTTCCATCTGCTCGAACTCGCGCGAGCGGAAGATGTAGTTGCGCGGGTTGATCTCGTTCCGAAACGCCTTGCCGATCTGGGCGATGCCGAACGGAAGCTTCTGGCGGGAGGTATCGAGCACGTTCTTGAACTGCACGAAGATGGACTGCGCCGTTTCCGGGCGCAGGTAAGCCAGCGAATCGTCGTCTTGTTTCGCGCCCAGGTGCGTGCGGAACATCAGGTTGAACTCCACCGCCTCGGTCAGGTCCACGCCGCCACAGTTAGGACACCGCCGCTGGCCTCCCTTTTCGGGCGCCTGATCGGCCCGGAAACGCCCCTGGCAGATGCGGCAGTCCATCATCGGGTCGCTGAAAGTGTCCTCATGTCCGCTGGCTTTGAGCACGGCCCGGTGGGTGAGGATCGAGCCGTCCAGGCCCACGATATCGTCGCGCTCGCGGACCATGCGCCGCCACCAGAATTCCTTCAAATTGCGCTTCAACTCCGTGCCGAGCGGGCCGTAATCCCAGCAGCCGTTGAGCCCCCCGTAGATCTCGCCCGACTGGAAAATGAAGCCGCGGCGTTTGCAGAGACTGACGATCTTCTCCATGCGCTCGTTCTGGGTTGATTTGGGCTGGCTCATAGGCAGGGAGGAAAGACACCACCCCTGCCCGGCTCTTGGCAACCGCAAAGAGTCCCCCGTGGCGCCAGCTTCCAGCTTGTCATCGTTTACTCTGAATTTTGAGCCTGCGGCTTTGGGTTTGGACGACTGGCTGGAAGCTTACGCTACGGGCGCGTTTAGGAAATCCGGATGAAATACTGCCCCGGAAGACGTTTCACCAGTCGGCGCATTTCCAAGGTGAGCAAACTGGACGTGACCTTATGCGAAGGCAGACTGCTTTTTGCGACCAGATCGTCGAGGGATATCTCGGTCTCGCCCAGCGCTTCAAAAACAGTCTTCTCGTCGCCCGCGAGCTGTCCGGAACGCGGGGCGGGGTGGCGTGGGACGGGTTCCTCGGGGATGAGGAGATCGAGATCCTGCAAGATGTCGCTGGCGCTGGTGACGAGCTTGGCGCCCTGCTGGATGAGGCGGTTCGAGCCGATCGAGGTGGGGCGGTCGATCTGGCCGGGGAGGGCGTAAACATTACGGCCCTGATCGATGGCCTGATTTGCGCTGATGAGGGCTCCGCTGTTGGCCCCGGCTTCGACGACGAGCACGCCGCGACTCATGCCGCTGATGATCCGGTTGCGCATCGGGAAGGTCTGGCGATCGGGTTCCACCTCCATGGAAAATTCCGAGATGAGGGCGCCGTTCTCGACGATCTTCTCGGCGAGAGCCCGGTTCTCCGGCGGGTATAGGTGATGAAAGCCCGCCCCGAGCACGGCGACGGTGCGGCCTTGGGCGGCCAGCGCGCCGAGATGGGCGGCGGTGTCGATACCGCGCGCCAGGCCGCTGATGATGGTGACGCCGGCGTAGGCGAGCTGGTAGGAGAGTTTCTTGGCCGACTCGGTGCCGTAGTGTGAGGACTGCCGGGAGCCGACCACGCCGATGCCGGTGCGATCGCGCTCAGTCCAGGCGCCCCATATATAGAGAGCGATGGGTGGATCGTGGATCTCGCGCAGGTAGGTGGGATAGTCCGGGGAGTCCAGGGTGAGCACGCGGGCGCCGAAGTCGGCGATGCGCCGCAACTCCGCGGGCAGGTCCACTGTTTCCTCCCAGCGGGCGATGCTGTCCGCGGTTTCCGGGCCGACGTTTTCCACCTCGCGCAGCTGGCTGGCGCGGGCCAGGAGGATACGTTCCGGGGAGCCGAAGACATCGAGCAAACGCCGCAGCCGGACCGGGCCCATGCCGCGGATCATGTTCAGCGCGATACAGGCTTCGGTCGAGTTCATGGCGGGTGAGGGACGATGCCTGAACGGACGGAGGGCCTGCAAGGACTTACGGCCTGGGACGGCGACGGAACAAAAGTGAACGGCGTCTCAGAGCTCGAAAGCAGAACTTGCCGTGGCCCGCGATCAAGCTCCGGCGCGGTATTCTGGCGGCCTGCTTTTCGGTCAGCTCGTTCCGCGTTTCGACAATCGCATCATCGCGCGCTGTCCTCTCGCCTTCGAACGAATCTATCAGGAGGCAGTGGCCGGGGAGGGCGACGAAAACGCCGCGCACGACCGTGCCGGGCGTCTGGCCCAGGTCTCGGCGGCGAGCTGCCGGGAATGCTTCCGCTACCGCTGGGGGATTGCCCGGGCGGGCGAGCGCGATCCCCGCCCGCTGAAGCCGGAAGAGCGCCGGAGCCTCGACGAGCAAAGGCGAACTTTATCGCTACCCGTAGTTCCGCCCCTCAGCAGGTGCTTGATCTAATAACAGAAGTTCTTCGCTATCCCGGTGAGTGTAAGCGCGTCCGTGAGTAGGTCCGGTAAATATTTTTTCTTCGGTCGGGGCCTGATTTCCCCACACGGTCCATCCCTTCTTCCGTTCACGCGCAAACAGCTCAAGTCGCGGTCCCGGAGAGCAACCTTCTATGATCGGGAAAATCTCGTCCGGTTTTCTGGAGTGTTCCCGTTTCTGAGTCGCGAGAAAATTGACCTGGCTTCGAGCTGGTGCCAGAGTCCTAGCCTTTTTTCCGCGCGTGCCGAAAAGAATCAATTCGGTAACATTGCGAAAGTAGAAGCCGACTCCTCGGCCGTCAGGTCCACCGTCTTTTCTGATCTTATGCCAAACGAAGTTCGATTTATACTGGAATCCCCAAGCTCGCATCACTTCGAGACCTTCCGGAAGCAAAGCGTTAGGAATCCAAAGATACAGGTGAGACGTTGGCGCAGCGAACATGGGAACGGGGAGTTCCTTTATCTCCGATAGCGGCATTGTCCCATACCGGGCGAGCCGCTTATGTTCGGGAGCCATCTTCCCTGTTTTATTCATAAATTGCCAAGGCGGATCCGCGAGGATAGTCCCGAATCTTCCTCGGATGGATGAAATCAAATCTTCGGCGGCGGTCATGCGAAGGGATCATACAGTCGCTTACGGATCCCGAAAACTAAAATAGGGCAACCACCGCCAGCGCCGCCTTCCAGTCGGGGGAGGAGCTTGCTCATATGGGTTGTGGAATTCCCGTAGGATTTGCCTCGACCAAGATCGTCAAATATTTCCTGGAGTTCGCTGCAGCGCGTAATGATTACGCCAACCGCTAAAGCTCGCAGCTCGAACAACAATCTGAAATTATTCAAATCCCGATCGTAAAATGGGTCTTTGTTATTCCATTCGATCTCAAGGCCAACCCGATTTTTAAAACAGTCCACCTTGTGCGTCGGACTCTCAAATTCGGAATCATCGACTTTAATGGAAGTTTGGAACTTTCTCTCGGTCCATCCTCGGGCCTCAAGACGAGAATCAATCCACTCCGAAATCTTTGACTTACGTCCACCGGGGGCAGTCACGAATGATTTCGGCAGTTTGAATGGCGAGAGGACTTCCACGATATCGGCCCATTCAGATTTGAAGTCATTCATCAAAATGGCGGAAGCATGGCGCCACTCGTGAATCTCGAAGCTTTCACGAAGGCGCGCGGGAATAATTTCGAGAGCCATCTGGGGGATCTACCCAGCAGTTGACGGAAGATCCAAACAATATCCGCAAAGCATTAATCAAAATTTCCAGAGGACGGCCCCGCACATCGGGATTGCCCGCGGACGGTCTCTCTGTGTTATGTTGACCGCTCTTTTCTCATGGACGCTCTGCTCGAACTTCTCAGTCACCATGCGCGCACCTCGCTGGAGGACTTGGCGAGGGAACTCAACTCGACGCCCGCCGCGGTGGAGCAGCGCATTCAGGAACTGGAAGCGGACGGGTCGATTCGCGGCTATCAGGCTATCCTCGATCCGCAGAAAACGCAGTCCGATCTCGTCACCTCGATCATCGAAGTGAAGATAGCGCCGGAACGCGGCGGCGGTTTCGACCGGCTGGCGCAGCGGATTGCGAAGTTCGACCAGGTGGAGAGCTGCTACCTGATGAGTGGCGGCTACGACCTGCTGGTGATCGTGGAAGGCGCGAGTTTGCAGGAAATTTCGCAGTTTATCGCCGAGAAGCTGAGCACGATCAAAGGCATCCTCTCGACGGCCACTCATTTCCGGCTGAAGAGCTACAAGGAAAAGGGCACGCTGCTTATCCAGGACCCGCGCGCGAACCGCCTGCCGGTCGCTCCCTGACCGCGCCATGAGTCAGCAGGAAAAGATCGCCCGGCACGTCGCCGGGATCGGCCGCTCCGGTATTCGTGATTTCTTCGAGATCGTGCAGTCGATGGAAGACGTGATCTCGCTCGGCATCGGCGAGCCGGATTTCGACACGCCCTGGCATATTCGCGAGGCGGCGATTTACTCGCTGGAGCAGGGGCGGACCGGTTATTCGTCGAATCTGGGCACGCCGGAGCTGCGGCAGGCCATCGCGGATTACGTGGCGAAACACTACGGCGTCAGCTACGAGGGGCGCACGGAAGTGCTGGTGACCGTCGGCGTGTCGGAGGCGATCGACCTCGCGCTGCGGGCGCTGCTCAACCCCGGCGACGAGGTGCTGTATCACGAGCCGTGCTACGTTTCCTACAATCCGAGCGTGGCGCTGGCGCACGGCGTGCCGGTCTCGATCCCGACGCATTCCGAGGATGAGTTCCGGCTCACCGCGACGGAGCTGGCGAAAAAAATCACCCCGAAATCAAAGGTGCTGATGCTCAATTTTCCCTGCAATCCGACGGGGGCGACGCAGACGGAGGAGGAGCTGCGCCAGCTCGCGGCCCTGTGTGTGGAGCACGATCTGGTGGTCATCACCGACGAAATTTACAGCGAACTGGTTTATAGCGGGAGCCGCCATGTCTCCATCGCCGCCTTGCCAGGGATGCGCGAGCGGACCATTTTCCTGCACGGATTTTCGAAGGCTTTTGCCATGACGGGATTTCGCATCGGCTACGCCTGCGCGCCGGTCGAGCTGATCGAGGCGATGATGAAGATCCATCAGTACGGGATCCTCTGCGCGCCGGTGACGGCGCAGGACGCGGCGCTGGAGGCGCTCCAAAATGGCGCGCGCGATGTGCGGCACATGCGGCGCGAGTACGAGATGCGCCGGAACTTTATCGTGCGCAGCCTGAACGAAATGGGCCTGGAATGTTTCCGGCCTCAAGGGGCGTTTTACGTTTTCCCGGACATCCGATCGACGGGGCTGGCCAGCCCGGAATTTTCGCTGCGGCTGTTACGGGCGAAAAATGTGGCGGTGGTGCCGGGGACGGCGTTTGGGCCGAGCGGGGCGGGCTTTATCCGTTGCAGCTACGCGACCGGGCTGCCGGAGATCAAGGAGGCGATGGGGCGCCTGGCGGAATTCGTGGTGGAGACGGCGGGCGCCAGGCAGCGGGAGCGGGTCAGCGCTTGAGCGGCACGCGGATGGCGGTCTTGTCGTAGCGCAGCGTGACCAGCCCATCGGAAATACCGATGACTTCCACGCTCAGGCCGCCCACAATCAGGAACTCCCCGACGCCCCGCGGCTGGCCGTTGATCACCGCCAGCGGCAGTCCTCCGCCGATGAGGATGCTGGAGACGACGAACTGATCGACCGAAAGCAGCGGGGTCGGCGGGCGGGAGATTACCGAAGTGGGCACGACCGTCGAATTTTCGACATGCACGTAACCGATCGGCCAGAAGATGTTGCGCTTCACCCGCGCCGTGTCGTAGTTGGATTTGCGCTGTAAATCGTAGTCCGCTCGCGCCAGGGCGACGGTGCAGAGCAGGCAGCAGGAGATGCGGAAGAGCCGTGGAATCATTTTTTCACAAGGTTGGAGAGGGTCATGTTCACGTTTTGCGTTTCGACGTTGGAGGTGGAGGGCATCATCTGGATCTGTTCGATCTGGATGAGTGGCATTTTGTTTTCCAGCGCCGCGAGAGCCTGGCCGAATTGAGAATACTGCACCTCGCTCAGCTCGATGACCCAGCTCAGCCGGCGAAACTTGGGCAGGGTGGCTCCGGCATCGGCCTCGCGGGTCAGGCGGATGCTTCTGCTGTTGATGCCCTGATTTTTGAAGAAATCGGTCATCATCGGCGGGAACCAGGCGATGGGAGACCCGTTGGGGATGTCGTTGAAGATGGTCTCGAGCGTGGCCTGGGAGGCGGGAGCCTGCTCCTCGAGGGCGTTGGTTTCGTTGAGCTGCTTTTTGGCGGCCAGAAGCTTCGGGCGCAGGTCGGCCATCTCTTTTCTGGCGATGGCGCCTTTTTGGGCGAGCGGATCGAGGAGAAAAGAAAAATATCCGTAGAGAATGAAGAGCAGCATCAGCGTGCTGAGCGCGATCTTCTGAATATTGTCTTTGGAAAGTTTCATGCGGGAAAGAACGCGGTTCAGGGGGCGGGCGGCGTTTCGGACAGGCGGACGGAAAGGCGGATCGTGAAGATCGAAGTAGGGAGGGTCTGCCCGCCGACGAGAGCCTGATTGGCGCCATCCTCCAGCGAGACGAAGGAGGAATCGACCTTGCCCTCGCCTGCGAGCAACTCGGTCGCCAAGGTGGTGCGCAGTTTTTCCGCGACGGTGCGCGGCTCTACGCCCGCCGCAATGCCCTCGAGGGAGATGGTGCAGCCCCGCGCCGACTGCAGATCGCCGGAGATGCGGCTGATCTGGATGGAGGGCGGCACGAGATGCCCGATCTGCTCGAGCAGCGGCGCCCAGTAGAAGCGGGACTCGATGAACGAAATGGCGTTACTGGACAGCGCGATCTCGGCCCGCAGTTCCTCCGCCCGGGCGATGGCGGCAGTCTGCCGCGGCTCCAGCGCGGCCCATTCATTTTCGAGTGTCTTCTTCTCGTTGAGGATGGTGCCGGTGGTGCCCAGGCGCAGAAAATAAAAGCCGAGAAAGCAGAGGACGATGAAGACGATTCCGTAAATGCCCAGCTTGAGCGGATCGCGCTGGCGGGCGCGTTTCGCCGATTCGATCTCGTGGAGGAGGTTGAGGTGCAGCGCCATGACTCTTTATTTGCGACGCAAAAGCTCGATGGCGGCTCCGCAGGCGACGTTAAGATTGACCGCTTCCCGGGCAAAATCCGCTTTCAGATTCTCGGGCATGGTGATTTCGCAGTGCTCGAAGGCGTGCCACGCCTCGCAGGGCATGCGCAACTCTTCGCTCATCAGGTTGATCAGTGTCTGCGAACGGGCCAAGCCGCCGGAGACGTAAATTTGGGAGATCGTTTCCTCGCGCCGACCTTCGAAAAAGCCGATGGAGCTGCTCACTTCCCGCGTAAGGGCGGCGAGCGACATCCGGGCGGTATCCACCAGCACTTCTTCCCCCTGTTCGAGCTCTTGGTAAACTTGGCCTTCGGACGCGAAGCTGACGAGCGCTTCGTGAAGGGAGCGGCCCCCGTATTCGATCGAGCGGACGAGCACCAGCTGTCCCTTTACCCCCACGGTCACCGTGGAATCGTGGTGTCCCATGTCCACCAGGATAAAGGACTCGTGGCGGAAGATTTCCGGCTTGGAAAATTCGAAAGCGTTGAAGGCGGAGACCGGAGCCAGTTGCAGCCGGGTGAGCGGGCGCTTGATCGATTCCATGGCCGCGTGCACCTCTTCCACCGTGGTGCGCGGCAGGCCGCCGACGAGATACTGCCGATCGTTGCCCTGGTCGGAATCGGCGCCGTTCACCAGATCGAGCTGCGCGCAATCCAGCACATACTCTTTCACCTCCTGGTTGAGCAACGCCGGGCCGTTCAGGCGCAGGCCGGTGCGTAAAAGCTCGGGCGGGGTCTTGGGCTGCTCGATGATGCGCAGGAGAGCGTCGGCGCTGGAGACGGCGACGCAGTAGGCTTTGGCCTTGCCGCCCATCGAGCCGAGCAGAGACTTGATGGTCGAGGCGAGATTTTCGGGCAGGAGAGCGCGCTCATCGGTCTGCCTGAGAGCGAAACCGCTCACCGCGAAACGGCTGGCGCCCCGGCGGTGCAGCACGACGGACTTGATGGCATTTCTGCCGAGATCGATGCCGATCGCCAGGGAGGGTGTGCTAGCCATGTGAGGTGTGAGAAAGCACGATCGATGCCTGAAAGGACGGATTATGCAAAGAATTTGAGGTCAGGGCGCGGAGAGGGGACTCGAAGAAGGCAGGATGATAGCTGGAAGGGCGGGAGAGTTGACTTTTTCCTGGGCGACCTGGGCGAGATGGTGCAGGACGAAAAGAGCGACGCCGAGAATAACTACCACCAGCATCAGGCTGGCGAACCGCACCATCGTGCGGGATTTGCCCTTGGAGGAACGCTGCTGGCGCTTCAAGGCCAGCTCCATTTCCAGCTTTTCCAGAATTGCCTGTGGATCAGGTGCGGGTGTTTCTGCCATAACTTGCGGAGATTTCAGGGAGATGAATGTATTTGCCTAGAGGTTCCAGACCGTTCGTGGTCCCGTTCGTTGTTTTTCTGCTCTTCCTGCTGCTGCGGTCGCCGTTTGATTGGATCTTCAAGGGGCATGGATCGTTCTGGGTGGCCGAGCCGCAGTACTGGATATTTCCGCTGCAGACCGTGATCTGCGGCTGGCTCGTAGTCCGCTTTTGGCGCGCCTACGAGTTCGAACCCCCCAGAAAGGTGCTCGGCTCTTTTCTCGTAGCAGTTCTCGTTCTCATCGTTTGGGTATCTCCGCAGGAAATATTCAGGCAGGCGGCGCGCACGGAGGGCTTCGATCCGACGGTTTTTGCGGAAACGCCGGGGCTTTACTGGGGCAACCTCATTTTTCGGTTCGTTCGGCTGGTCGTGGTGGTGCCGTTGGTCGAAGAGGTGTTCTGGCGCGGATTTCTGCTGCGTTACCTGATTCAGGAGGATTTCCAGAAGGTGAAGCTGGGGACTTTCACCTGGAGTTCGTTTCTCTGGACCAGCCTCTTTTTCGGGCTCGAACACGCGGGACCGGATCTGGTGGTGGCGTTCATCACAGGGGCGCTTTTTAATCTGGTCGCCTATCGGACGCGGAGTCTGGCGTCGTGCGTTCTGGTGCATGCGCTGGTGAATCTGCTGCTGGGGCTCTACATCATGGCGACCGGGCAATGGGGATTCTGGTAGCCATCGGAGTCTCCTCTTAATCCTGCTCTTTCTCTTAATCTTAATCCTCTGCCTGCGGTAAATAGAGTAAGATTAAGAGAAGGAGCAGGAGCAGGAGCAGGAGGGGGAGGGGTGGCGCGGTTTAAGCTTACCAATTGGTGTTATGCGAATGACGTTCACCCATAAAGTGATCATATGCCTGATCGCGGGTTTCGCCGCGGCCTCCCTGATCGAATTTTACAAGGTTTTCGTGGATGGGGCCGACGACGCCATCAATGGCGGCTACCGCAACCGCACGCAGATTGAGGAGACAAAGTAAGCCGTCTCCCGCATAATTCCGGCACGACCCTTTCGCCGGAAGATGGACTTGCCCTTTCACAATATCTACCGCCACGGTTTCCTGCGGGCTGCCGTGGCGGTGCCGTTCGTCCGGGTGGCGGACCCTGTTTTTAATACCCAGCGGACCCTCGCGCTCGCCCGCCAGGCCTCGGACGAAGGCGCGGGCGTGCTGCTTTTTCCCGAACTGGGCATCTCGGCCTACTCGAACGAAGACCTCTTTCATCAGGACTGCCTGCTCGATGCGGTGGAGGTTTCCGTGCGGGCAATCGTGGCCGCGAGTTCGGAGTTGCGCCCGGTCCTGCTGATTGGCGCGCCGGTCCGCTTCGAGGGGAAGCTCTTTAACTGCGCCTTCGTCATTCACCGCGGCAAGCTCCTGGGGATCACGCCCAAGACCTACCTGCCGAACTATCGCGAGTTTTACGAGAAGCGGCAATTCTGCTCGGGCCGGATGGCGGTGGGCCGCGAGATGCTCTTCGGCGGGGAGCGGGTGCCGTTTGGCAGCGACCTCATCTTCGACTGCGCGAATTACGAAGACTTCAATCTCCACGTCGAGATCTGCGAGGACGTCTGGACGCCCATCCCGCCCAGCACCTACGCCGCCCTGGCGGGAGCGACCGTGCTCTGCAATCTCTCCGCCAGCAACATCACCGTCGGCAAGGCCGATTACCGGCGCGATCTCTGCGCCGCCCAGTCCGGCAAATGCATCGCCGCCTACCTCTATTCCGCCGCCGGCCCCGGCGAATCGACCACCGACCTCGCCTGGGACGGCCACGCGCTCATTTACGAGAATAACGAACTCCTGGCCGAGACCGAGCGGTTCACCGCCGGGGAAGACATGATCATCGCCGATCTCGATCTCGAGCGGCTGGCGCAGGACCGCATGCGCATGACTAGTTTCAACGACGTGGTGTCCGATCACCGCGACCGGGTCCGCGCCATTCGCCGCATTCCGTTCGAGTTCGATCCACCGACTGGAAAGCTGCCGCCGCGGCGAAATGTCGAGCGTTTCCCCTACGTGCCGAACGACCCCGCTGAGCGAGACGAGCGGTGCTTCGAGGCCTACCACATCCAGGTGCACGGCCTGATGAAGCGCCTCCAATCCAGCCGGCTCCAGAAAATCGTCATCGGCGTCTCCGGCGGGCTCGATTCCACCCACGCGCTCATCGTCGCCGCCAAGACGATGGATCGCCTCGACCTGCCGCGCGAAGCTATCCTCGGCTACACCCTGCCCGGCTTTGCCACCAGCGACCACACCCTGCGCAACGCCCACGCGCTGATGCGGGCGCTCGGAGTCACCTCGGAGGAAATCGACATCCGCCCCGCCTGCGAACAGATGCTGCGCGATATCGGCCACCCCTTCGCCGCGGGCGAACCGCTCTACGACGTCGCCTTCGAAAACGTCCAGGCCGGCCAGCGCACCTCGCTCCTTTTCCGCCTCGCCAACCAGCACGGCGGCCTCGTCCTCGGCACTGGCGACCTGAGCGAACTCGCCCTCGGCTGGTGCACCTACGGCGTCGGCGACCACATGTCGCATTATAACGTAAACGCCTCCGTGCCGAAGACGCTGATCCAGCATCTGCTCCGCTGGGTCATCGGTTCGGATCAATTCCAGCCGGAGACTGGCCTCATCCTCCAGTCCATTCTCGAGACCGAGATTTCGCCCGAGCTCGTGCCTTCCGCCCGCGATGAAAAGGAAAAGCCCGCCCAGAGCACTGAGGAAAAAATCGGGCCGTACGATCTCCAGGATTTCAATCTTTACTACCTCAGCCGCTACGGTCTGCGCCCCAGCAAAGTCGCCTTCCTCGCCGAGCACGCCTGGAGCGATCGCGCCCGCGGCCGCTGGCCCGACAGCCTGCCCGCCGAACTGCACCGCGAATACGATCTCGTCACCATCCGGAAGTGGCTCCGGGAATTTCTCTATCGTTTTTTCCAGACTAGTCAGTTCAAGCGAAGCTGCGTGCCGAATGGGCCGAAAGTCGGCAGTGGCGGCTCGCTCAGCCCGCGCGGCGACTGGCGCGCCCCGAGCGACAGCGAGGCCACCGTCTGGCTCCAAGAGCTGGACCACAACGTCCCTCCGAATTGAAGAAGCTAGCGAGACGTCAGGATTTGCTCCTTCAGACTGGGCCATTCCTGGCCCAGCTGCGGACATTGCTCAAGCTGGTCCAGGCACCGGTCCAGTTCCGCTAACTCCAGATCGCTCAGATTCATCGATTGGCGGTCATTCATGACCACTTGCCAAAGATCTCCCACGATCTGAATACGTTCGGCGGCAAGGGGGGAAAGCTGGGGGGATTCGCTCACGACCCAGCGTCCCATGTCCGGCGAAAAATACCAGTCTCTTCCTCCGCCTTTTTTAGGGCCGTCCAAGGGTTGACTCACCCAACTTTCGCTACTCGAAAGTAAAGTCGGCTATTTTCGGCGGTGATCGCCTTTAGGAGCCGCATGAATACAGGAGACGTCCGGCAGCTCAAGCAGCTCGGGGATCGCCTGGGCGAACTCGCGCGCATGGCCCCGCCGCGCGAGGCGCTTCTGCTCAAGCTGGGCGCGGCCAAGTCCCA
>JBGTNO010000290.1:0-2547 GCA_041743065.1 Chthoniobacterales bacterium | reverse complement strand
GGCGGCGGCGTGACCTATGCCGTGTGCGAAGGTTTCACGATTGATGCGGCGGCGGGCTATGTTTTCTCGCGCGGTTTTGACTATCATCGCGCCGAAGACGCCTACGATATCGACGGGGCGCCCTATGTGAAGATCGGGGCGACGGCCAAGTTCTAGGCTCCGTCTGCTATTCTTCCGCTCGGGGTGGGGGACCATTGCTCGACACTGACCGTCCGCAGGTATTCGCGGTAATCGTTTTCCGGGAGCCCGCCGATCAGCTGGTCGAGCTGTGCGCGGCCGATGAAACCCATCCGGTAAGCAGCTTCTTCCAGGCAGGCCACTTTCAGGCCCTGCCGGTGCTCGATGGTCGCCATATAGTTGCTCGCTTCGTTCAGGCTGCTGGGCGTGCCGGTGTCCAGCCAGGCCATGCCGCGACTCAGCACCTCCACTTTTAACTCTCCCCGCTGGAGGTAGGTCAGGTTGACGTCGGTGATCTCCAGTTCGCCTCGCGCGGAAGGCTTCTGCTGGCGGCAAATCTCCACCACCTGATTGTCATAGACGTAAAGCCCGGGCACGGCGAACGCACTCCGCGGCCGGGCCGGTTTCTCCTCGATGCTAAGCGCGTGGCCGTGCGCGTCGAACTCGACCACGCCGTAGCGCTCGGGATCGCGCACTTTGTAGCCGAAAATGCAGGCGCCTTTCTCCTGCCGGAGCGCCCGGTGAAAAAAATCGAGGTTTCCGTAGAAGAGATTGTCGCCGAGGATGAGCGTCACCGGATCATCGCCGATGAAATCCGCGCCGATCAGAAAGGCTTTGGCGATGCCGTCGGGCTGAGCCTGCTCGGCAAATTCAAGGCGCAGGCCCCACTGCGAGCCGTCGCCCAACAGACTGCGGAAATGCGGCAGGTCTTTCGGCGTGGAAATGATGAGAATCTCGCGGATGCCGCCCAGCATCAGCGTGCTGAGCGGATAGAAAATCATCGGCTTGTCATAGACGGGCAGGAGCTGTTTGCAGACGACCTGGGTGAGGGGATAGAGCCGCGAGCCCGCGCCGCCGGCCAGGATGATTGCTTTGTGTCGGACCATGCCGGAATGGTGGGCGGATGCCGCCGCGGATGGGAAGCCGAATCGGGCGCGGGCTTTCCGCCATTTTCCCATCGCCACCTCCGACTCCGGGGTGCTAGCTTGCAGTCGAATGGACCGAGATCATCCGCCTACTCATGAAGAAATCGCCGCTCTCCACGAGAAATTCCGGGAGATCAAGCATTCCATTAACAACAGCATGGCGGTGGTGATGGCACTTTCCGAGCTTGGGCAGAGCAATCCGGCCCAATACGAAAAGCTGGGTAAAACCGTGCTGACCCGTGGTCCCGATATGGTGCGCCTGCTGCAGGAGTTTGCCGACGAGCTCGGCGGCTGGGCGAGGGCGACGGCGCCTCCCAAGGCGGGTGTCTGACCGTTTTCCCTAGGAAAACCGGAGCCGCGCCCGTTTAATCCGCTGCCGGTCGCTCCCCCGCGGTCTTGCAGAGAAGCGCGCCAAGAATCGCACTTTCATCGTCCCAATGTTCGCGGACGATTTGCAAAAAGTCCGCGAGGTGAACGTGATGCCGCCGGGAAAATGCGCGATCGCCCCCGCAGCCATACATAAGGTCATCGTCCATCGTCCCCTGGAGTTTGCGCCGGGCTTTCTCGATGATGCGTGGCAGCCAGGGAATGCTTTCCAGTTCGGCTTTTTTCGGTGGCAGCGAACTGCTTGCCAGCGGAGCTCGCCACTGACCGCCATCTTCCTTCAGGAAATAATCCCGCCGGGCGGCCGTCAGCCGGAGCGCGGTTGCCGCATCAGGTTCGCCGTCTCGGGCGCAGTCTTCCACCTGATCGAAAAACTCCCGGGCCGTGCCGCCAATGCTGCGGAGGAAAGCGGTCTCGTCTCCGGCGAGCACGTCCTCCGGTCCGCCGCCGGGGCGGTAGCGGGCGACGCCGCGGGCGAACAGTTCGCGATAGCGGGCGGTCCAGTCTGTCGCATCCATCACTGGGAAACAGCACGCCGGCTCACCCGCGGATGTATTTCACGGCATCGAGGGCACGGGCGCGCTCATGCACGACGGCGAGCAGGGCGCGGGTCATGCCGGAGGGATCGGGATGCTGGGTCACGTTCCGGCTGTAAACGATGCCGCCGGCGCCCTGCGAAATGATTTGCTCGGTGCTTTCGAGCACCTCGCGGTCGGGCAGACGCGTGCCTCCGCGGACCAGCACGGGCACGCCGGCCGCCTCGATCAGCCGCCGGAAACTGGCCGGATCGCTGGAACCGACCGTCTGCACGAGGTCGGCTCCCAGTTCCACCGCCTGCCGCACGAGGGGCAGGATCGCCTCGATATCCCGGTCAAACATCAGCACCCCGCCTTTCTCCGGCGGGCGGTAGGGGAGAGCCTCGATGCAGAGCGGCACGGCGAACCGTTCACACTGCGGCTGGAGACGCAGGATATTGGAAATGCACTGGTGGGTCAGTCCGGGAGAACCGGGAATGCTCTGCAGGCTGAGCGTGACGGCGACGGCGTCGAGCCGCGCGGCC
>JBGTNO010000289.1:0-7931 GCA_041743065.1 Chthoniobacterales bacterium | reverse complement strand
GTCGCGCCCCGCCCGATCTGGGCCGGAGTGTTCGGCATCACCCGAATGACCCGCGCGCCCGGCCCAGCCACCGTCTCCATCCGGGCCAGCGTGAGCCCGGCCACGATCGAGACGACCAGTTTGCCCGAAAAATTCTCGCGTTCCAGCAGGGCCACCGCGTCTCCCGGCTTCACCCAAATCTGCACCACCTCCGGAGCAGAAACGACGGTCGCGTTGTCCGCACTCGCGACTCCGAAACGTTTCGCCGCCGCCGCCGCGGCCGGCCCGGCGTCCGCCACACGCACCTCGTCCGGTGTCACCACGCCCGCTTTCAGCACCCCGTGCAGGAGCGCCGAACCCATATTGCCGCAGCCAATGACGCCGAGTTTCATGTCCGGGGATCATCACGCTGCCGCGCCGCTGTGACAAATTCATTTTCGGGGAGCACACGCGTCTCGCGTGTCCGGTTCGGCGGGACGCCGGCCAGAACACGCGAGACGCGTGTGCTCCCCAGAGGAAAACGTCTATAGAGCTATTTCCGCGCCTTCCCGCGCCGCTTCGATCTGGATCGGCGAACCGGCCTCACTCGCCTGCTGCCGCGCGCGCTCGACCATCGCCGTCACGAATTCGTCGTCGTGACTCGGGTCATGGTGAAAAAGAAACAGCCGCCTCACTTCCGCCTCGATCGCGAGCTGCACCACATCGTTCACGCAACCGTGGCCCCAGCCTTGATGGGCCGCGTATTCCGCTTCGTTGTATTGCGAATCGAGCACGGCCATATCCGCCCCGCGAAGGAATTCCAACTGCCGCTGGCGCGTGTCCGCCGGATCTTCCTGGTCGAGGCCCGGCGGCCCGTCGTGCGGTTTCCCACCCGGCCGGATGGTCTCGTTATCCGGCAGATAAACGACGGACGCACCGGAAGTGTGGAGGCGGTAGCCCACGGCGACGCCCGGATGATTCGCGTAGCAGACATTCACCTCGATGCCGCCGATCGCGCACTGCAATTCGTGCAGTTCGTCGATCGTGATGTTGCTCGGGAGGGAGGTCATCGCCACCGGAAAAAACGGGCTCTCCATCTGCGCCGTGAAGGCCGAGGCCAGGCGCGAGCGCGCCCCTTCGAAGCCGAGGATGTGCACCGAGTTCCGCTCGGAATAGAGCGGCCCGAAAAACGGAAAACCCTGGATGTGATCCCAATGGGTGTGCGAGATCAGCATGGTGATGGACAACGGTCGGTCGCCAAATTCCGACCGCAGCGCCAGGCCCAGCTTGCGCAGCCCGGAGCCCGCGTCGAGCACGATCAATTCGCCATCCGCCCGCACCTCGATGCAGGACGTATTGCCGCCGTAATGGACCGTCTCCGCGCCCGGCGTGGGGATCGATCCGCGCACGCCCCAGAAACGGAGGCGATTCGGCCCCAGCTCAGTTCTTTCTGTTTCGCCCATGAAAATCAGCTAGCGCCGACGCGATCCCGTTCCCCCCAGAATCGCGCCCATGATGCCCCGCGCGATCTGCCGCCCGAGCGAAGATCCCACGCTGCGCATCACACTTTTCGTCATCGCGGTCGCCACGCTGTCCGAGCGGCGTCCCCGGCTGCCGGTCTTGCCGCCGAAGACCGAATTGAACGCGCCCGGCAGGCTGAACGGCTCGTCTTTCTGATCGGTGCTGGCGTCCAGCGTAGGCGGCGTGGAGGCCTGGGCCGCCGCGGTTAATTTCTCGTAGGCCGACTCGCGATCGACCTCTTTTTCGTAATAACCGACCACCGGCGAACCACGCATGATCCGGGCGCGTTCACTCTCGGTGATGGCGCCCAGACGACTGCGCGGCGGAATCACCAAAGCCCGATCCACCACCGTGGGCTGCCCTTTTGCATCGAGAAAGGAAACCAGCGCCTCCCCCACCCCGAGCTGAGTCAACACCTCTTCGGTGTCGATGGCCGGGTTCTGCCGGAAAGTCTGCGCGGCCGCGCGCACCGCCTTCTGATCGCTGGGCGTGAAGGCCCGCAACGCGTGCTGCACCCGGTTCCCGAGCTGCCCCAGCACGTTATCCGGCACGTCCCGCGGATTCTGGGTGATGAAGTAAACCCCAACCGCTTTCGAGCGGATCAGCCGCACATCCCAGAAAACGACCGGCGAAGCCTCCGGGGCGAAGCCCTCCACCTTGAGCTGGGCGATCCGCTCCAGCACTTTCGGATGATCGCCGCCCGGCTGACTGATTCCGGCCAGGTCGCCCTTCACGTCCGCCATAAAAACGGGCACCCCAATCCGGGAAAACTCCTCCGCCATTTTCTGCAGCGTGACCGTTTTACCGGTGCCCGTCGCTCCGGCGATGAGGCCGTGGCGGTTGCCCATCCGCGGCCGCAGCGCGTAGTCCGCCTCGCGGCGAGCGATAAGAAGGGGACCGGACATGCAGCGAGAAATTACCAGTCGCGCGAAACATGGCCAGCGGTTTTATAGGGATAGACGGCTTCCCATTATCCCAGCCCAAGCCTATGATCGGGGCGATGAACGTTCCCCATCTTCGCAGCCCTCACGTCCAGACCGGCGGCATCGTTTACTTCGCCCGCATGCTGGATAAAGCCCGCCTCCACGCCGCCGGTCAGTTGCCCGCCGATTACCAGCCCAATCTCGGCGGAGGTTTCGACGCGCGCTGCGTCGATTTTTTACACGTGAAATATGACGAGCTGATCGCCCGCGCGCTGCGGGATCACCGCGACGAGGAGACCCTCGAGTGGGCCTTTGGCCAAGGGCGCCGCCCCACCGAGCAGGAGATCGAAGTCTGGAACGGCTTCATGACCAAACGCGGCTGGAACGACGACATCACGCCCATGCTGCGGCGCCGGCTTAAGGAAGGCGGCTTCGAGGATCGGACCGATATCGAGACGATGTTTGAATACATCGATCTCGACGAGGGACGCGACCCGCGCAGGAGCGTGCAGTAACGGAGCGATCACAGGCGGGCGGCAAACGGCCCGGAAGCCGGTTTTCGCCCCGTCCGGCACCACCCAAGGCACGAAAATAGCTATCTCAGGGGGAGAAATGCCTTTCCCTCACCAGACTCCCTTCTCACGGCTGCGGCGCTGGTTGGGAGCTGAAGATAGTTTCAATCGCCGGCTGATCGTCTCGATGCTGATCGGGTTTGCCGCCGCGGTGGTGCTGGCGCTGGCTTTTTTCTACATCGCGTTTCAAGAAATGACCCGCGACTCCGGCCACGCCCGCACGCTGGAGGAAACCCGGCTCGCCGGTCAGATCGCGAAATCCCTCGCCCTGCTGGAAGTGTCGCAGCGCGCCCATTTTCTCACTCGCGATCCCAAATGGCAGACTCAGCTGGACGAAAACCTCGCCTCGCTCGATCCGCGACTGAGCCGCCTCGCCACCCTGCTGCCCGCGTCGGAAGCGGGGGTGGCGGATGAGGTGCGAGAGGCGGTGAAGCGGTGGCAGCGGTCCCCGCCTCCGCTCCCGGCCGAGAATTCCGGTATCCCCGCGGCAGGGGCCAGCCCCTCACTCGAGCAGGCGCGCGCGCGCATCGGCCGGATCGCGGAAAGCACCCGAAGCGAGCTGGAGGAATCCGGGACCGGCTCCCCCTCGAGCGCCGCGCACGAGGTTCTCATTTACGCGCCCCGCCTGGAAACCGCGATTGCCGAAATGACAGAATCGGTCGGGCAATATGCCCTCGAGGGTTCACCGGAAGCGTTGGAGGCCTTTCGCGCGAGCCGGGAGGATTTTTATGCGTATCACGGTTACCTGAGCGTCCTGACCCGCGGTCAGCCGGGGCAAACCGCGCGGCTCGCCCGGATCAAATCCCTCGTGGAAGACTGGCAGCGCCAGCACGCCACCGCCGAGATCCAGGCCCGGCAGGCCGGTGGCGACGCGGGGAAAATCATCGCGCAGGGTGACGGCTTGCGCCTGATCGAGAAAGCCTTCACCGAGGCGCGTCAGCTTGAAGGTCACGAGCAGGCGCAATACGACAGGCGGCTCCTGCGCTCGCGCGTTTCGAAGGTCGGCAAGACGGCTGGTCTGGCGATCGTCTGCCTGATCGCCCTGGCCGTGCTGACCGCCACCAGCCTCTACAGCTTCTTCGCTTTCCGGCGGCACCTGCGCAAGATCGAGACGTCCGAGGCGCAGACGCGCGCCATTATCGACAGCACCGTCGATGGCGTAATCACCATGAACCGGCAAGGCACCGTGCTCTCGATGAATCCGGGAGCGGAGAAAATGTTCCTGCAAGCCGCCTCGCACGTCGTCGGCAAGAGCATCTCCACGCTCATTCCGCAGCGTCTTTTCGTCCACGACATGGGCGAGGTCGAGCGCGGCACCCTGGTCGCGATGGGCCAGCGGCAGAGCTATTATCCCTTTCCGATCGAGATCTCCTTTAACCAGCTCACCCACGGAACCCACCAGACCTACGTGGCGCTCATTCGCGATGTCACCGAACGTAACCGGGCCGATGAGACGCTGAAAAGCATTGGCCTCGGCGTCAGCGCCAGCACCGGCGAAGAATTTATTCGTTCCGTCATCAAGCAGCTCTGCAAGGCGCTCAAGACTGACCTGGCCTTCATCGTGCAGGTCACCCGCCGCGGCGCCGACGTCGCCAGTTCGCTCATCCTGGCAGATGGCGACCAGATCCAGAGCCGCCCGGCCCAGTCTCTGGAAAACACCCTTTTCGAAAATGTGATCCGCAAGGGCTATCGCGCCTTCGCCTCCGACGTCCGCGAGGCGTATCCCCAAGACGGGGTGCTGGAGGAACTGGAGGCGCAAGGCTGTGCCGCCATGCCGCTCGTCGATCACCGCGGGGTCACCGTCGGCGTCATGGGCGTCATCCATCGCAAGGCGATGAGCGATCTAGTCATTGTCGAATCGACTCTGCGCATTTTCGCCGCCCGGGCCGGTTCCGAACTCGAGCGCAAACGTTTCGAGGAAGATCTCGCCGCCGAGAAAGAGCGGCTCGCGGTGACGCTGCGCTCCATCGGCGACGGCTGTATCACCGTCGATCAGGAAGGCCGGGTCGTGCTCATCAACAGCGTCGCCGAGAAATTGACCGGCTGGACCCAGTCCCAAGCCGTCGGACAATCGCTCACCAAAGTCTTCCACCTCGTCAATGGCCGCACCCTCCAGCCGATGACCTCGGCGCTGGAAAAATTGATCACCTCCGGCTCGCCCGTCGGCATGGAGGGCAACGCCATCGTGGTGGCGCTGGATGGTTCCGAGCGCGCCGTCGAGAGCAGCGCGGCTCCCATTCGCGATCGCAGCAACCGCCGCATCGGCGTCGTGCTCGTCTTTCGGGATGTGACCGAGAAAATCAAGGTCGAGGAAGACCGGCGCAAAGCCGAGAAGCTGGAATCCCTCGGCGTCGCCGCCGGCGGCATCGCGCATGATTTCAACAATCTGCTCACCTCCATCATCGGCAACATCTCCCTCGCGCTCATCACCACCCGGCCCGAGGAAGGCATCTCCGAGCGCTTGCACACCGCGAAAAAATCGTCCCTCCGCGCCCAGGAACTCGCCCACCAGTTGCTCACCTTCGCCAAAGGCGGCGCTCCCATCAAGACCGCCGCGTCCATCGACCAGGCCGTCCGGGATTCGGTCAGTTTCTCCCTGCACGGCACGCGGACCAAGCCCATCTTCGATTTTTCCGACGAGCTTTGGAATCTGGAGTTCGACTTCAGTCAGATCAGCCAGGCCCTCACCAATATTGCCATCAATGCCGAGCAGGCCATGCCCAACGGCGGCACGCTCTCGGTGACCTGCGGGAACCACGAAATGGGCGAGGAAGAAGCCGAGCGCCTCGGTCTGGCGACCGGCGACTACGTCCAGATCGCCTTGCGCGACGAGGGTCCCGGCATTCCGGCCACTCACCTCGAGAAGATTTTCGATCCCTATTTCAGCACCAGGCAAGGCGCCAGCGGCCTCGGACTCGCCACCAGCTATTCCATTATCGCCCAGCATCAGGGCCGCATCGATGTGACTTCCGTCCCCGGCGAGGGAGCCACCTTCACTATTCTCCTCCCCGCTTCCCGCGCTCAAGCCGCCCCCGTCGTCGAACCCGCCACGGCCGGGCGTCGCGGCACCAACAGAATCCTCGTGCTCGACGACGAGGAGGATATCTGCGCGCTCGTCACCCACGCTCTCAGCCAGATCGGGTTCGAGGTCGTCGAAACGCTGGACGCGGAAACGGCCATCCGCGCCTACCGGGAAGCGTTCGAGGCCGGCGCACCGTTCGATGCCGTCATCTCCGACCTCACCATTCCCGGCAGCATGGGCGGCCAGGAAGCCGTCCGCCGCCTGCACGAAATCGATCCCGGCGTGCGCGCCATCGTTTCCAGCGGCTATGCCATGGATCCCGTCATGAGCAAATATCTCGACCACGGCTTCTGCGCCTGCATCGCCAAGCCCTACGAGATCGTCTCCCTGC
Organism: Chthoniobacterales bacterium; assembly: GCA_041743065.1. Classification (GTDB taxonomy): domain Bacteria; phylum Verrucomicrobiota; class Verrucomicrobiia; order Chthoniobacterales; family Chthoniobacteraceae; genus JBBSOD01. The sequence goes on along the minus strand of JBGTNO010000289.1, from coordinate 1,544 downwards.
AAAAACTGGTCAGGGAAGTCGTGAACGGCAGCTCGGGGATTTCCATCGTGCGCCAATTTGAGGAACCCGTCGGTTCTTAATTAACGCAACCCGCTCAGGATCCGTTCGTAAACCTGGCCATACTCGTCCGCCATCCGCTCCGCGCTGAAACGCCTCCGCGCCTCCGCGCGAATCCGCGCCCGATCGAGCCGGGTAAGCTCATCGCCCCGCGCGGCGGCCTGCTCCACCGAATCGACCAGCAGACCGTTCTCGCCATCGCGAATGAGCTCCGGCATCGAGCCCCGCGGCGTCGCCACCACCGGAGTCCCGCAGGCCAGCGCCTCCACCACGCTCAACCCGAAAGGCTCGTCGAAATTGATCAAATGAATCAGCGCCAGCGCCCCGCCGAGCAGTTCCGCCCGTTTCGCCGGCCCCACCGAGCCGGCGTATTCCACCACCCCGGGCCGCAAACGAGGCCGCACTTCCCTCTCGAAATAGCCCTGATCCTGCACAATCCCCGCGATGACTAGCCGGCGCCGCATCCGGGTGGCCAACTGGATCGCTTCCGCCGTTCCCTTGTGCGGATGAATGCGCCCGAAATAGACTAGATAGTCTCCGCCCGAACCCTCCGGAAACGCTTCCAGATCGATCCCGTGATAAATCGTGGCCGCATACTCCAGACTCGGATGGCGGTCCGCCTCGCTGATCGCGACATAGTGCGCCCTGCCGTTGTATTTTTGATAGACCGGCAGAATCCGCTCCGAGGAAAAGCCGTGAATCGTCGTCACCACCGGCGTCGGGGTCAGCTCCGAGAAAACCAGCGGCAGAAAGTCGAAATGGTTATGAATGAGATCGAATTCCGCCGCGCGCTCGAACACGGAGGAAATATGCAGGGCCTCCCACACTTTCGCGTCGAGGTCCGGCGCTTCTTCGTAGGGAAGCGGACACACCGCCGCCAGTTTGGCGGAGGTCAGCGAGTTCGCGGTCGCAAACAGCGTGACCTCCACGCCCCGCGCCACCAGCGCTTCCGTGAGCAGCGACACCACCCTCTCCCACGGTCCGTAATGCCGGGGCGGGACGCGCCAGGCAATCGGCGCCAGCATGGCAATCCGCATCGCCACCTAGGTAAGGGCCGCCAGCAGTTCGTTCACCGGCAGCGTGGCCACCGCGCTGGCATAGTCGCTCATGGCGTAGGGAATGATCAGCGTGCCGTTATGAATCATCGAGCCGCAGGTATAGACCACGTTCGGGACATAGCCTTCGCGCTCGTTATCAGTCGGCGTCAGCACCGGCTCGCGGGTGCGGCCGATCACCCGGCGCGGGTTCTCCAGATCGAGCAGAGCCGCGCCAATGCAATATTTGCGCATCGGTCCCACACCGTGCGTCAGCAGCAGCCAGCCGGCCTCCGTCTCGATCGGCGAGCCGCAGTTGCCCAGTTGCACCATTTCCCACGGCATCTCGGGTGCCAGCAGCATTTCGCGCTCGTACCAGAAATGCAGATGCTCGGAAAACATGATGAAGACATTCTCATTATCCTGCCGCGAGATCATGGCGTAGCAGCCATC
>JBGTNO010000288.1:0-9525 GCA_041743065.1 Chthoniobacterales bacterium | reverse complement strand
GGGGGCGGCGGCGCTCAGCGGTTCACGTGAACTCGCTCTGCTCGGCGCGGGAGCGGTCTTTCTCAAGCTAGTCATGGAGGGAATGTTTTTCCGTCATGTGGATGCTGCCGCCTGGACTCCGGCGCGGCAGTCCAGCCTGGTTATGCTGCGGCGGCTGCCGGTTTCCACGGCGGCACGTTTTCTGAGCGGCTTCGCGGGAATGGCCTGTCTAGTCACCGGGGCGACTTCATTAGTCATCGCCGCGTTCTTTCTTCTGCTGCTGGGAGAAATTCTGGAGCGGTCGCTCTTTTTCCGGGCGGTAGTGGCGCCGCGGATGCCGGGGGGAATTGCCTCATGAAGAAGCTGCTGGAAAAGCTCGATCCGCTGCTGCACGCGCGCTGCGGCCCGATGACGGATGACCTGGTGCTGAACCCAGGCGAATTCGGCCTCGGCCGGGTGCCGGGAAAGGTGAAACCGGACGCGACGACGACGGCGGTCTGCGGATTTTGCGCGACGGGTTGCGGCCTGAAGATTCATCTGAAGGACGGAGTGGCGGTCAATCTTTCGCCCGATACACGCTATCCGGTCAATCTAGGCATGGCTTGTCCCAAAGGCTGGGAAGCGCTGTCTCCGCTAACCGCTCCGAACCGCGCGACCACGCCGCTCGTTCGGGATGAGCGAGGTTCCATGGTCGCGGTGGATTGGCCGGCGGCGATGGAGCGTTTTGTGGAAGGCTTCAAAGGCGTGCAGGCCCGGCATGGCGCGCGTTCGGTGGCCTATCTGAGCACGGGCCAGATCGTGAATGAGGAAATGGCGTTTCTGGGCGCGCTGGCGAAGTTCGGCATGGGGATGCTCCACGGCGACAGCAATACCCGGCAATGCATGGCCACGGCGGCGACGGCTTATAAACAGTCGTTCGGCTTCGACGCGCCGCCCTATTCTTATCAGGATTTCGAGGAGTCGGATGTGCTCGTCTTTGTCGGCTCGAATCTATGCATCGCACATCCGATCATGTGGCAGCGCGTCTGCCGGAATCCGCATCGGCCCGAGATCATCGTGGTCGATCCCCGCAAAACCGAGACAGCGATGGCCGCAACACAGCATTACGCCATCACCCCCCGCAGTGATCTCGTTCTGCTCTACGGACTGGCGCATCTCCTGATCGAAAAAGGCGCGGTCAGTCAGAACTATATCGACAATCATACCGACGGCTACGCGGCCTTTGCGGAGTTTGTGCGGGCGTTCGATCCCGAACGCGTGAGCCGCGAGACGGGCATCAGTCAGGAGCGGCTGCACTGTTTCGCAAATACCATCAAAGAAGGGAAACGCGTCTCTTTCTGGTGGACGATGGGCGTGAACCAAGGTCACGAGGCGACGCGCACGGCGCAGGCGATCATTAACCTCGCTCTCATGACCGGCAACATGGGGCGGCCGGGAACGGGGGCGAATTCCATCACGGGGCAGTGCAATGCCATGGGGTCGCGTCTGTATGGCAACACAACCAACCTGCTCGGCGGGCATAGTTTTCTGAAGGCGGCGGATCGCGAAAAGATCGCTTCGGTCCTGCAAATACCGGTTGATTCGATCCCCTCGGAGGACAGTCTGGCCTACGATCAAATCATCGAAGGGATCGATGAAGGCACCATTCGCGGCCTCTGGATCATCGCCACAAACGGCGCGCATTCATGGATCAACCAGAACCGCTTCACTGAACTAGCTAAGAAACTGGAATTCCTCGTCGTCCAGGACATGTATCCCGATACCGAATCGGCGAAGCTGGCGCATCTGGTGTTGCCGGCGGCGGGCTGGGGCGAGAAGGAAGGCACTTTTATCAATTCGGAGCGCCGTCTTGGACTGGTGAAACGCGTGCGCCCCGCTCCCGGCCTGGCGCTGGCCGATTTCTCGATCTTCCGGCTGATCGCGCATCACTGGGGTCTCGACGAAATGTTCGGGCGCTGGACTTCGCCGGAAGCGCTGTTCCAGGACATGAAGAAAATTTCGCGCGGGCAGCCGTGTGATATCACGGGCATCGAGGATTATGCGATGATCGACCTGGCGGGTGGCATTCAGTGGCCCTGTCCCGACAGCGCGGAGTCGCCCCCCGAGCAAGAGCGCCGGCTGTTTGCCGATGGAAAATTTTTCACGCCTAATCAGCGGGCACGTTTCGTTTTCGATGAACCTCAGCCGGTTCCCGAAGCGGTGGACGCCGAATATCCTCTTCTGCTTTTAACCGGACGCGGCACCTCGTCGCAATGGCACACCCAAACGCGCACCGCCAATTCCGATGTGCTCCGGAAGCTTTATCCGGCGAAAGCCTACATCGAGTTGAATCCGCTGGATGCCGCTGCGCTGGACGTGCGGGATCAGGATTTGGTGATCGTTCACTCCCGGCGCGGGGAGATGCAAGCCACCGCTTTTCTGACCCTGACGGTGCGGCCCGGACAGGTTTTCGCTCCGATGCATTATCGGGAGACCAATCGTCTCACTTTTCCGGCCGTCGATCCTCACTCCCGGCAGCCCGCTTACAAATCCTGCGCGGTGGCGGTGAAGCGGGCCGTTCGCGGGAAGTGACCGGGGGGAAATGGAAATTGAATCCATTTTCGGCGCCGGTGACCCACTTTTGGAGCGTCGCTCCGCTCTTCCAGACTAGGAATGGCCAGCAGCGAGCTCATTCCCAGGTAAGCGATCGCTACCGGGTGTAAGTGATCTGAGGGCCGCTGTCGGCTGAGCGGCTGGCCAGCACCAGGCCGCCCGCGGGGAATGAAGCTTTTCGGGTACGCTGAGAGTGCCATTATAAAAGGTAGGGGTCTCGAAGAATCTGCTTGAAGGTGTGCCGAATCGGCTGCGCGCGAAGGGGCCGTTGTGCGGATGTATCTCACGCTTGTCCGTAATAGGCGTTCTGGCCGTGTTTGCGGAGAAAATGCTTGTCCAAAAGGACCTGATTGACCGGTTCCCGGTTGGGCGAAAGCGCCCAGGTCTTGAGCGCCATTTCGGCCACCAATTCCAAGGCGCAGGCATACTCCACCGCTGTCGCGCCGGAAACGTTCCAAACGAAGGGACCGTGGCTGTGGACGAGAACCGCCGGAATCTCCATCGGTTTGGTTCCCGCAAAACACTCGACGATCACGTTGCCGGTTTCCCATTCATACTCGCCGTTGATTTCTTCGGCGGTCATGGGCCGCGTCACCGGCACGGACCCGTGAAAGTGATCGGCATGAGTCGTTCCGAGACAAGGAATCTCCCGACCGGCCTGGGCAAAGGCGACGGCATGGCGCGAGTGGGTGTGGACGATGGAGCGCACCCCCGCCTGCCCAAACGCCGCATAGAGGCGGCGATGCGTGGGGGTGTCGGAGGACGGCCGCAGGGTGCCCTCGGCAATCTCTCCATTCAAATCGACGATCACCATGTCCGCGGGCGTGAGTTTCGCGTAAGCCACGCCGCTTGGTTTGATGGCGAAAAACCCGGTCTGGGGGTCGAAGACGCTGACATTGCCAAACGTCAGATCGACCAATCCGGTCGCCGGAAGCCGCAAGTTCGCCGCGCAACATTCTTCTCGGATGGCTTGATGGGACATAACTTTCTCAGAGGCCGCGGAGGCCGTAGTAAACCTCGCCAAGCCGGAGTTCCTGTTTGAGAGCGCGCAGGCTGGTCGATTCATCGATGATCACACACTCGATGCCGGCCATTTCCGCGAGGGTCTCCATTTGACCGACGCTGACGCTGAGACTGAAGCCGGTGTGATGCGCGCCGCCCGCATGAATCCAGGCGGCGGCGGCGGTGGCGAGGTCGGGCTTGGCATCCCAAAGGACGCTGGCCACCGGAAGTTTCGGCATCGGCTCGGGCAGCGCGACGCTTTCCACCTGGTTAACGATCAGACGAAACCGGTTGCCGAGATCGACGAGTGAAGCGTTCAGCGCCGGACCGGTGGCACCTTCGAAGACGAGCCGAACGGGATCCGCCTTGCCGCCGATCCCGAGCGGGTGGACTTCGCAGCGGGGCCGGGCGGCCGCGATGGAAGGACAGATTTCCAGCATGTGCGAACCGAGGCAACGGGCTCCGGATGGATCAAAGTGATAGGTGTAATCTTCCATGAACGAAGTGCGGCTATCGGCGGGGTCGCCCGACATCACTTTCATCACCCGAACCAGCGCGGCGTGTTTCCAGTCTCCCTCCGCGGCGAATCCATAGCCCTCAGCCATCAGGCGCTGCACGGCGAGACCAGGTAGCTGCGGCAGACCGTGCAGATCTTCGAAGGTGTCGGTGAAAGCGTGAAAACCTCCAGCCTCCAGAAAGGCGCGCAGCCCGAGTTCGATGCGGGCGGATTCGCGCAATGACTGGTGACGCTCGCCGCCGGCCAACAACGCGGGCACGACATCGTAGCAGTCCGCATAGTCGCGGCACAGTTCGTTCACCGCGGCATCCTCGATCTGGTGGATGATTTCGACGAGATCCCCGACGCCGTGGGTATTGACACTCATCCCGAAGACGGTTTCGGCCTCGACCTTGTCGCCTTCCGTCACGGCGACCTGTCGCATGTTATCGCCGAAACGCACCACCTTGAGCGTGCGCATTTCCCGCCAGGCCGCCGCCACCGCGGTCCATTCGCCGAGCTGAGAGCGCACGGCCCTATCTTCCCAGTGGCCGACGATCACGGTGCGCGGGATGCGCAGGCGGGTGAGAAGGTGCCCGTATTCGCGTCCGCCGTGGGCCGACTGGTTCAAGTTCATGAAATCCATGTCGATTTCGGACCACGGGATGTCGCGGTTGAACTGGGTGTGTAAATGGCAAATCGGTTTGCGCAAGGTGGTCAGCCCGTTGATCCACATTTTCGCCGGGGAAAAGGTGTGCATCCAGGTGATGATCCCCGCGCATCGGTCCTCCGAATTGGCGTCGATGCACACCTGGCGAATTTCGTCCGGCGTGGTCACGACGGGCTTGAAAACGATGCGCGACCCGATGGAGGCATCGGAATCCAGTCCGGCGGCGACAGTTTCCGCATGCGCGGCGACCTGCTTGAGCGTTTCGGGACCGTAAAGATGCTGGCTGCCGGTCACGAACCAGATTTCCGCGGGTGAATTAGTCATGAGATGATTGGGGTTGGTAAAGAATGGCGAAGTTAAGGACGGTGTGATGTTTTCCTAATTTTGCCCTTACTCTTAATCTTAATCTTCCCAGCGCCCAAGGTCCTCTAATTCAGAGATTAAGATTAAGAGAAGGAGCAGGAGTAGGAGTTCTGCCGCCGCTATCTTAAGCGGCATTGGGTGAGAGTTTTTCGGCGGGGGTTAGGGTAGGCAGTCCACCGCTGCCCGCTCGATGGCCAGCCCCTGGTGATAGCGTTCGAAGAAGCGTGCGAAGCCGGCCACATCCGAGGGATCGGGCTGAACCGGCTCGCCCATGCTTCCGGCAAAAATTGGTTTCAGAAATTCGGGCAGCGTCGCTTCTTGGTTCTCGCGAGCCATGAAGGAAGCCAACAGCGCGATCCCCCAAGCGCCGCCCTCGCCTGCGGTGGCGAGCGTCGAGACCGGAGTTCGGGTGGCCGCCGCCATGATACGCTGACCCACCGCGGGCGTTTTGAAAAAGCCGCCATGACCGCGAATCTCATCCACCTCGACTCGCTCCTCATCCATCAGAATATTCAATCCCGTCCGCAGCGCGCACAGGGCCGTGAAAAGATGGGCGCGGACAAAATTGGCGAGCGTGAAACGGCTCTCCGACGAACGCGCAAACAGAGGGCGGCCTTCGCTGAAGCCGGTCATATGTTCGCCGGAAATATAGCCATAGGCCAGAAGCCCTCCGCAGTCGGGATCACCCTCCAGGGCTTGCTCCAAAAGCCGGTCATAAAGGGCCGGGGTCGATATTTCCAGGCCCAACGCTTCCGCCGCCTGGCCGAAGACTTGCATCCACGCGTCGAAATCTGAGGTGCAATTATTCGAGTGGGCCATGGCCACCAGTTTCCCATCCGGCGTGGTGACCAGATCGATCTCGGGATGCAACTGGGAAAGCTCCTTCTCCAGAACCAGCATCGCGAAAACCGAGGTGCCCGCCGACACATTCCCCGTCCGCGCCGCCACACTATTGGTGGCGACCATTCCGGTCCCGGCATCGCCTTCTGGAGGACAGAGTGGAATGCCCGCTTCAAAATCACCAGCGGGGTCCAGCAGTTGGGCGCCGGCAGGGGTCAGCGCACCGGCCGACTCTCCGGCGTCCAGAACCTCGGGCAAGATTTCCCTCAGCTTCCAACTGAACTCCTCGTTCCGGACATGCGCCGTAAACTTTTCCACCATCGCGGAATGGAAATCTTGCTCCTGGATATCGATCGGGAAAATGCCCGAGGCTTCGCCGATTCCCACCACTTTCCGTCCCGTCAACTGCCAGTGCACATAACCGGCCAGGGTGGTCAGGTGGGCGATGCGGGCCACATGTTCCTCTTGGTTGAGAATGGCCTGGTAGAGGTGGGCAATACTCCAGCGTTGAGGGATGGGATGATGGAATAACTCCACGAGCTCGGCCGAAGCTGGCCCGGTGATGTTATTGCGCCAGGTCCTGAAGGGGGTCAGCAGATTCTCCTCCGCATCGAAGACGAGATAGCCGTGCATCATGCCGCTGATGCCAAGGGCTTTCACTCGGGTGAGGGTGACCGCATATCGCTCCCGCACCTCTTTTTGAAGGGCGGCAAAGCTCGCCTGTAATCCCGCCCATACTTCGTCCAGCGGATAAGTCCAGATACCGTCTTGCAGCGTGTTTTCCCAACCAAAACCTCCCGAGGCGAGGGGCATGCTGTCCGAACCGATCAAGACCGCCTTGATCCGGGTCGAGCCCATCTCGATGCCCAGCACGGCCTGCCCGTGGCTGATGTCTTCCGCCAGATGCGAAACTTCCTGGGCGCTGCGCTTAACCGTCATGGCGGCATCGTAGGCCACCTATTCACCCCCGCCAGCCCGGCGGGACTTTACAGTAAAGCCACTTCTTGAATCCGCCGCGGTTCGAGGGAAAACTTCGGCCCGTGAAAGTCACCATGGAAACCATCGCCCGCGCCGTCGGCGTGTCCCGCAACGCGGTTTCCCTGGCCCTGCGCAACCACCCTTCGATCTCTCCCGCCACCCGCGCGAAGATCCAGAAAATGGCCGGACGCCTCGGTTATCAGCGGAACCCGACTTATGGCGAGCTGATGTCGCAGATGCGTCTGCAAGGCCACGGCAAAAACCAGGCCACCCTCGCGCTCTTCAATGCCAACCGCGACCCCCAGGCTTTTCGCGCGCATCCGACGGTTCCCCAGTACGTCAAGGGCTGTCGGAAACGCGCCAGCGAGCTCGGCTACCCCCTCGATTCGTTCTGGCTGCATGAACCGGGCATCGAGAGCGCACGCTGGGTCCATATCCTGGAAGCGCGGGGCATCCGGGGCCTGATCGTGATCGGGATGATGAACGAGAACCGACTGCCGGCCTCGCTGTTGCCGGTCTTCGAGCATTTCCCGGCGGTGGTGACCGGCGTCCGCACCCGCGGCCCCGCCTTGTCCTTTGCCTGTGTGGATCATCACATCCTGGCCTTGCGCGCTTTCGAAAAGGCGGCGGCCCTGGGCTATCGGCGCCCCGGCCTGGTGCTTGACCCCATTATCGATAAAGTGGTCGATCACCGGATCAGCGCGGGCTACCGGTGCGGGCAGGAACAGCTCCCCAAAACCCGCCGACTGAGCCCCTTTTTCCAGTTGGACGCCGCCAGGGTCAACCCTCGACTCTTCGGAGACTGGCTGAAACATCAGCAGCCGGATGTCATTTTCACCCTCTACAATGTGGTGCGGCACTGGCTGGACGATCTTGGTTACTCGATTCCGGCGGATATCGGATTGATCCAGTTCGAATGGCGCGCGGACTGTCCCGACTGGGCCGGCCTGGACCAGCACAACGACATCACCGGTGAAGCCGCCGTGGACATGCTGATCGGCATGATCCACCGGGGCGAGAACGGTATTCCCGCCTACCCCCGCGCCACCCTGATCGGTCCCACCTGGATCGATGGTCGGACCGTCCGGCAGCGGGGCTCTTGAGGGGGGGCGGACGACTTCGCCCTCCCCGGCCGCGCGTCAGGCTTTCACCCGCTCGATATGGGCGCCGAGGGCGTTGAGCTTCTCGTCGATCATCTCGTAGCCGCGATCGATGTGATAGACCCGGTTCACTTCGGTGATGCCGTCGGCTTTTAGCCCGGCCAGCACGAGGGCGGCGGAGGCGCGGAGATCGCTGGCCATGACCGGCGCGCCGCTGGTGTGATCGACGCCGCGGATGATGGCGGTGGCGGCTTCGAGGGTGATGTCGGCTCCCATGCGCTTGAGTTCGGCCACGTGCATATAGCGCTGCGGGAAGACGTTTTCCGTCATCGTGCTGATGCCTTTGGCGTGGATCAACAGCGCGCAGATCTGCGCCTGCATGTCGGTCGGGAAACCGGGATATGGATCGGTGGTCAGCTCGAGCGCTTTCGGCTCGCCGTTACCGTGAATGGTCACGTTGGCGCCATCGACCTCGATCTGGTAACCGGCCTCGGCCAGGGGATCGATGGTCGATTTGAGGTGCTCGGCGTTCGCTCCGCGCAGGGTGACTTTGTCGCCCATCAGCGCTCCGGCGACGAGGAAAGTGCCGGCCTCGATGCGGTCGGGGATGACTTCGTAATCGGTGCCGTGCAGCTCTTTCACGCCCTCGACGATGATGCGGCGGGTGCCGGCGCCTTCGATTTTTGCGCCCATCGAGATGAGGAAATTGGCGAGGTCGATGACTTCGGGCTCGGCGGCGGCGCTCTCGATCACGGTGGTGCCTTCGGCCAGAACGGCGGCCATCATGATATTGTCGGTGCCGAGCACGGTGGGCCCGAATTTACCCCGCATGTTTATGACCGCGCCCTTGAGTTTGGAGGCAAACACCTTCACGTCTCCGCCCTCCACGCGCACGGCCGCGCCCAGCGCTTCGAAACCCTTCAAGTGCAGATCGATCGGACGGTCGCCGATGATGCAGCCGCCGGGCATGGAGACGTTCGCCTCGTTGGCGCGGCCGAGCAATGGACCGAGCACGCAAACGGAAGCGCGCATCTTGCGGACGATCTCGTAGGGGGCGTCGGTGCCGATCTTCTCGGCGGTGGTGATGACCGTGCCACTGGCGCGTTCGACGGAGGCGCCAAGCCCGGCCAGAATCTGGAGCATAAAGTGGATGTCGCTCAGATCAGGCACCTTGCGGATGACGCAGGTTTCTTTCGTCAAGAGGGTGGCCGCCAGAATTGGGAGGACGGAGTTCTTCGAACCGCTGACTTTGATCGATCCGGAGAGGCGCTGGCCGCCGTGCACGAGTATTTTATCCATGTTCTATGAAAATGAAGCGGCTAATCCCGTGATAATCGGGAGCGGCGGAAGAATGGGCGTATCCGAGGGACTGGGCGGACGCCAGCACGGCGGCGCTCTGGTCGTGATGAATCTCCAGCGCGATCCAGCCATCGGGCAAAAGGCGGGAGCGCGCCTCGGCCAGGAGCCGGTCGGTCCATTGCCGCCCGTCCGCTCCGCCGTCGAGC
>JBGTNO010000287.1:0-2858 GCA_041743065.1 Chthoniobacterales bacterium | reverse complement strand
GATCGGACCACGCATCTCGGCGAAGATCGGAACGTGGACCGAAAGACCCGAGCTCGTTTTCTCCAGCGTCGGATGTTCGATCTGCAATCCCTCGCCCGGTTTCGGGAAAAATTCCCATTCTCCGCGCGGAAGTTCGCCCTTCACCGTCAGGATATACGCCCCCGGCGATTGCGCCCAGCTCGTTTCGAAAGGCAGCTCCCGCCGGGGAACCGCGTCCCGATAGGGCTTGAGGATACCTTCGTTGGCCGGCCGGGCGGTCCCGACGGGCAGCGTGGCCTCCAGATTCTCCGCTTTGCCCGGGATGCAAATATCAGCGCAGACGAGCCATTTGGCCACCGCCTTGATGCTGACCTCGCGCGCGGCGATCGCGGCGGGCGGCGTGATCGTGGTCAGCAAAATCACCTCGTCCGAATAACCGTAGGTCACAATATCCCCGGGATCCTTGAGACGATGCGGAGCCGGCCACTCGATCTCGCCCGCCGTGAACCCCTCCGGCAGAGCCCACTCGATGCGCGTGGGCAGGCCGGCGTCTCCCGAATATTCCCAGTAAGTGTGCCAATGCGGCGCCATGTTCAGGCGCAGCCCGACTTGAAAAGGCCGCCCGGGCTCCACCGCCGTCGTCCCCGGCACCAGAGAAGCCTGGACCAGTTCCACGCCATCGTGGATTTGCGCCCACCCGCCCGGCGGAAGCAGCCCCAGCAGGACCGCGAGGAGGGGAAGAAAGATGCGGGGCATCCCCACCGGTAGCACGCGCCCTAATTTGAGGCAACGGGCGATACACCCACCCTCCCGACATTAAGCGAATACGGTTCAGCCAGCGTAGTCGCTGTTAAACAAACGAAAGCAAAACATGAAAAAATCACTCTTATTCACCCTCATCGGACTCGCTACTTTGAATCTCGGCATCGGCTGCGCCTCTGTCGAAAAAGATGATGACGCGACCACCGCCACCCGCACCACTTCCACCACCACGAGCCGGAACATGACCGTCGCGCCGACCAGTGCCACGACCACCCGCTCCACCTCCGTCACGGCCTACTAAAGTCGCCCGACTCCTGAAAATTCGCCGCTTTGGTGGTTCCGGTTTCGCCGGGGTCCGCCAAAGCGGCTTTTGGGTGCACCGCCCGGGCTCCATCCGCGCGTCTGCCCTCGGCCGCAAGCTCGTCCGCGAGATCCGCGCGGGCGAATTCAGTTTCTAGACGTCCTCGGAAATCGTCGGCATCTCATCCTCCCCGTCCGCTCCGGGATTCTTCCAGATGAGGCTGAGGACCAGATAAACCACACACGCCAGGAACGCACCCGCCACGAGACTTCCGGCCCAGAGCGGCTCGGCATAGTTCAGAAAACGCCGCATCGCCCCCGGATACCCGGTGAGATCCGCATGATCCGGCGGGCCCAGCAACACCAGCCCGAGCCGGTATTCGAGCGTATAGATGAAGGGCGCGCTCAGCGGGTTCGAGATCAGCGTCGCCATGATCGTCATCGGCACATTCACCCGTATGCCGATCGCCGCCAAACCCGCCAGGATCGCCTGCACTCCCATGGTCGGCGTCATCCCGATGAAGACGCCCAGCGCCGCGCCGCCCAGCACCCCCTGCCGGGTGGGCCGCCAAAGTTCCCGCGCAAACAGGCGCTCCCCGAGCAGCCGGTGCAGCCGGGAACCCCGCAAGTGCCGCTCACTGGGCAGCCGCTTCAGCAGATGATGAATCGCGCGCATCGGAAAGTGCCTCGCCGACACGTCGCGTCAGGTGCCCGCGGGAACCGTCTCGCTCTTCTGGTAAATGGCCAGCGTGGTGAGCAGGTCCACCGCGCGCTGCAGCATCCCGTCGCGCAACGCTGGCTTGGTGCGACCGCCCGGATCCTCCCGGAGCGCTTCCTCCATGGCATCGATCTCCGGATTTCCGCCCGCCACCAGCGCGGCTTCATTCATCCGGGCGCGCTCGGTTTCGAAAACCAGCCGACCCATCCCCTGGTCGCGACCCGCCTCCAGCACGGCGGCGATGTCCTCATCGGACATTTCCACCGACACGTCGGGCTCCAACCCGTCCGGATAAATGGAAGCCTGATCCGCGAAAGTGACCTCCGCCACCGCCACCCGCAGCACCTGTCCGCCCGGCAACGGCAGATCCGTATATTCCACCGCCTGCCCCGCCGTCCGTTCCCCCACGATCATGGCCCGGGCCCGAGCCCGCAACGCCGCGGCCAGCACTTCCGCCGCGCCGCCCGTCTTGTCGTCCACCACCACCGCCACCAGTCCGCGAAACGTCGGATCCTGGTTCGAAGTGTAGATGCGCTCCTGTTTGGCGCTCGGCCGCTTGACCGTGAACAGCATCTTCCCCTTCGGGCAGAAACGCTTCGCGACCTCCGCCGCCGGTTCGAAGTCGCCGCCAAAAGCCGTCGCCCGCAGATCCAGAATCACCCCGCCCAGTTTGTTGCCGTTGAAATTCTCCAGCGCCGCGTCCATTTCCGCGATGCTGTCGGCGTCCAGCGCGCCGAGGCGCAGGTATCCGATCCGATCATCGAGAATCTCCGCCTGAAACGCTCCCGATCCGCCCGCCGGCGACTCGGCGGAATGACGCAACTGCACCCCCGGCCCGAGCCGCTCGAGAAATCCGGCCAGCGTCGCGCGATAGACCTCCTCCTCGCTGAGCGCCTGGGAATTGATGTAGTTGCTTTTCATCAGCCGCAGGACTTCCTGCACGTTGGACTTGGACATCGCGTCGATCATTTCCCGCTCGGTCGGCGGCGTGGGAGTCGGTGCGGGCTCGGGCGTCGGGGTCGGTTCCGCCAGCGGCTCGACCGCCTGCGCGCGCGGGATTTCCCCGTCAGGCGCCACCGGGGTGACTTCTGGAACGGCG
>JBGTNO010000286.1:0-4110 GCA_041743065.1 Chthoniobacterales bacterium | reverse complement strand
TTCCCCCCGCGGCGGCGCGGCCCGCGCTCCGTGGAGGACAACACCGCGCTCACACGATGAGCCGCACGCCCTTCAGTTCTCCCAGACTGAAGGGCAACTTGCCTTCCGGAGAGCCGATGAACATGAAGTTGATCGGCACTTTCCACTTTTCAGAAAGCTCGTCGATCAGGTCGGGACAGAACCGGCCCTTGATCTGGACGTATTCGATATCGATCTCGGGATAGATCCGATCGAGAATCTTTAATTCCTCGCCCAGCCGCTCGGGTCCGGCCTGACCTGGAGGCAGCACGGTCACGACTTTGATCCGGTTGGTCTGCTCATTTTCCAGCACGTAGAGCATGGCGCGATTCAGGTTGGCGAGATTATCGCCGCGGGTGAAAAAAACCATCTGCTGATCGATGATTTCGTGAATCTTTTCCCGAACGACCCAGGTGAACGAAGTGAGCGGGCGGGAGAAGTGGGCGCTGACGCGGGTGAGCACGAACAGCACTCCTTTTAGAATCGCAATCCGCTCCAACATGATCACCACCACCAGGGCGGTGGGAATGAAGTATTCGAAGAAAACCTTAAGGTAGGCGGGATTGAGGATCGAGTTGCCGAGCAAACCCATGATGACGATGCCGATGGCGGCGATCACCGCGACCCACGAGGCGCGGACGGGGCGGGGGAGGGCCGAGCGTTTCACCTTCAACAGTACATTACCGGCTCCGAAGAGCGCCATCACGGCCAGAAAGGAGATGGTATAGACACCGGCGAGCGCCTGGAGATTACCTTTGGTCATCCAGAGCACGGAGACGGCGAGGAGGAAGAAAACGAGAATGATCCGATGGGTGGTGCCGCGGCGATTTTTCTTCAGGAGGGCCTGCGGGAGGCAGCGGTCGAGGGTCATGCGGCCGACGAGTCCATTCACGCCGACGAAGCTAGTCAGCACGGCGCCGCTCAGCACCAGCGCGGCATCGACACAGATCCAGGTCGCCAGCCAGCGCCCACCCGAAAGCGCTCCCATGTGCGCGAGGAGGGCCTCTTCATGCTGCGCGACATCGGCGATGGGAAGCAATCCGAGCGCGAGCAGAGCGATGAGCGGATTAAAGAACGAGACGGCCAGCCACATATTGCGCAGGGTTTTCGGAAAAACTCCGGGCGCCTGTTCCTCGACGAAATTGGCGGAACTCTCAAACCCGGAAATACCCAGCAGCGCGGCACAGAAGCCAAAGAAGATGGCGTTCATGAAACCGCCGGGGACGGGCAGGTGAAAATTGGCCCACAAGGTGCCGAGGCCGTGGGTGGCGACAAAAACGAGGCTCGCGCCCACCAGCAACACGAGTGAAGTCAGATGGAAAAGAAAAATGCCGATGGCGACGATGGCGGATTCGCTGATGCCGATAATGGTCAGGAGGGTGAAGACCCCGAGCAGCGCCACCGTGGCCCAGCCGACCGGCCAGGACGCCCAGAGCGCGGCGATGTAATGCATGGCTTCGTTGGCGGAGATGACGGCGGTGGCCATGTAGGAAAGGATGGTCAGGCACGCCGCCATGGACGCGCGAAATTTGCTCGTGGTGTTGAGCAGCGCGTTATAGGCTCCGCCGTTCAGCGGGAGCGCGCCGACCACTTCGCCGTAGATGGAGCGGAAGAGATAGAGTAATCCCGCGACGAGCAGCAACGCGACGGGAGCCCATTGGCCCGAATAGATAATCGCCAGGGCCGAGACATAGAGGCAGGAGGACGTGATGTCGTTGCCGCAGATGGCGGTGGAGGCCAACTGGCCCAGGCCGCGGTGCGGAATCTTCCCGGCCAGCGATTCGGCGGTGGCGGGCTCGGTGCTGGAAGCAGGCTCGTGGGACAACGGGAGGAATCACAACCGGTCCGCGCTGGATGCGCCAGCGGAAAAGCGGGCGGGAGTGGGTGGGTTCCCCTCTTTATCTTGCTCTTACTCTTAATCTTAATCGTCTCTCGGGAAAGAGATTAAGCTTATGAGTAGGAGCAAGATTAGGATTAGATCAGCCCGAGCTGCATCTTGCCGACTTCGCTGATCATGTCCTGATTCCAGGCGGGATCCCAGACCAGCTCGACGTCGGCGTCGGCCACCCCGGGGAGGGCGAGGATTTTGTCGCGAGCTTCGGCGGTGATGGTCGGCCCCATGCCGCAACCAGGGGCGGTCAGCGTCATTTTCACATCCACTTTGGTGCCGGCTTCCGCGTCGGTCAGCGTGCAGTCGTAAACCAGGCCGAGATCCACGATGTTGACGGGAATTTCCGGATCGTAGCAGGTGCGTAATTTGTCCCAGACGGCTTTTTCGTCGGCCTTGGTGGCGTCGGTCGGGCCGGTCTCGCCCGGCGTCTCGCTGATTTCCAGGCCGAGCGCGTCCACATTTTGCGAGGTGACGCGCGCCAGGCCGTGATCGGTGGCGATAGTGTAGCTGCCGCCCAGCGATTGCGTAATGAAAACGCGGGTGCCTTCGGACAGCGTCATTTTATCGCCGCTCGGGATCTGGATGACTTCGGTGTCGCGGGAGAGGAGGATTTCGGTGGCTTCTTCGGCGGGCATGTCAGGATTGGGATTCGAGGACGATCTTGAGTTGGCCGCCGATCTCGGCGGCGGGAGCAAATTGATCCATCAGGCTGGGGGCCTGGCTGGCGGGGGCGGGGATGCTGGATTGAGCGGGTGCTTCGCCGGTGAGCGCCGAACGGAGCGCGCCTTCGACGAGCTGGGCGCAGTGAATCTTCATCGGTGGAAGGGCGCCGAGGGGTGCGGACAAATCTTCGCCAGACATGGAGAGCGCTTCCTCGACCGTCTTGCCGGCGATCAGTTCGGTGGCGACGCTGGCCACGGCAATGGCGGTCTCGCAGCCGAAACTCTGGAAGGTCGCCCGATCAATGACGCGGCGGCCGTTGTCATCCTTGAATTTCACCCACATCCGCAGCATGTCGCCGCAGTCGCTGCTGCCGACCGTGCCGATGGCGTCCGCGCCTTCCATTTCGCCGAGGTTGCGCGGCTGGTGGATGGCTTGCTGAATTTTCTGCTGGAGATCGTCGCTCATGCTTATTCCAAATGGTAACGCGGCAGATCGGGATCGATCTCCTGGCTCCAGAGATCGATGCCGCCGCTGAGTGCGCGCACGTTTTCGAAGCCGTGACCGGTGAAGTAAGCCGCCGCGTCGAGAGTGCGCTGGCCGCGATGATCGACGATGACGACGGGGGCGGTCCGGTCCCAGCGCATCAGCGCTTCCTGCATCGTTTCCTCGGTGAAAAGAAGCGCGCCTCCGATGTGGACGGCCTCGAATTCCTCGCGGGTGCGGATGTCGAGCAGGCGCGCGCCGTCGTCGGCCATCCGCCGGGCGTCGGCGGGGGAGACAAAGATGCGTTGCTCGGCCTCATGGCTCTGCTCGATGTGTTCGGCCACTTCTTCGAAAGGCAGCTCGCCATTGCGGGCGCAGACCTGGCCCAGCGTCTCGGTCGGCTGAAACCCGCAGCTCGAGCAGCCGCCGATGTGGTAGCGGCGGAAGAGCGCGCGCTGGGCTCCGGGGAAGAGCTGGAGCAGTTCTTCCATGGTGGTGTCGGGCGAGAGCGAAGCGGTCGGGGACATGTGGAGGCCAAGATAGCACACCGCCCGCTCCGGTCAGCAGCGAAGTTTTTCCGGAAAGCGAGGGCGCACCCAAACGACCGCCGCGCCCAGCGCCAGGACCACCCCGAGAAGCGGCCACACCTGTGCCTGGTAGCCGGGTCCGCCTTTTTCCCAGAACAGGATGACCGATGCGATCATCCGGGTGAGGGCAAACGCAGTGAAAGCGGTCAACACGTCGAAGCGGAAGATTTTCCAGAGCAAGGAAACCGTGACCAGCCAGCCCAGTTGAGCCACCGCCACGGCGTATAGCCGCTCGGGCGCGGCGTCCTCCGGCAAAGCCGCCAGAAGCGGCCAGGCGAAGGCGAACAGCCAGACCAGCCGGTGATAACGCCGGTAAAGCACGACGCCGAGGCCGACCAGAAAAGCTCCGTTCAGGACAAAATCGAGGCTCTCGGAGAGCGCTTTGAGCACGCATTGCAGCCAGGGACTCGCCGACAATACAGAGGGTTGAGAAACGCGAGCCAGGGTTTCGGGGAGGAGATGCCACGC
>JBGTNO010000285.1:0-5832 GCA_041743065.1 Chthoniobacterales bacterium | reverse complement strand
TTGGGCCTGTCGGTGGAGATTCACGCGGCGGCGGAAGTCGCGGTGCCGCTGCCCGGCAAGCTGCCCGGCTGGTCGCCGGTCACGGTGCTGCTCGATGGGCAACCGGCGACGGCCCTGCTGAGGCGCGAGGAATATTTGTGGGTTGTCGTTCCGCAAGGCGTGCATCAGGTGAGCGTGGAAGGGCTGCTGCCGGAGACGCGCGAGTGGGAGCTGAATTATCTGCTCAAGCCGAAGCGGCTGACCATCGACGCCCCGCAGTGGACGGTGACCGGCCTGCGCCCGACCGGCGTGCCGGAAGCGCAGATTTTCTTCGCCCGCCAGGACCAGGCTCAGGCGCAGGAGCCCGCCTACGATCGGAAGGATTATGAGGCGATCGTGGAGGTGCGGCGGCGGATCGAGCTGGGTCTGGTCTGGCAGGTGCAAACGACCGTTCGCCGCCTCTCGCCCAAGGGCAAAGCGGTATCGCTCAGCGTGCCGTTGCTGCCGGGCGAGCGCGTCCTGACCGCGAATCAGCTTCCGACCGAGGGCCGGCTGGAGGTGCGCCTCGCCGCCCATGCGGACGCGGTCTCGTGGGAGAGCGAGCTGCCGGTCAGCGAAACAATCACGCTGCAGGCAGAGCGGACGGATCGCTGGGTGGAGAGCTGGAGTCTGGTCGTGTCGCCCGTTTGGGACGTGGTGACGGAAGGGATCGATCCGATCTTTGCCGCGGAGGCGGACCTGGTGCCGGTGTGGCATCCGTGGCCTGGCGAACAGGTCACGCTCGCCATCTCCCGCCCGGAATCGGTGCCGGGCGAGACGGTCACGATCAACCGGGTGAACCTCCAGGAAAGCCCCGGTGATCAGCAGCGCACGGCGCGACTGACCTTGAGCGTGAAGGCGAGTCTGGGCCACGATTTCCAGATCGCGCTGCCCGACTCGGCGCAGGTGACGGAGATTACGCTCGGCGGCAGTCCCACACCACTGCGACAGGAAAAGGCGCGGGTGCTGGTGCCGATCCGGCCCGGCGAACAGGAGATCGCGCTCGCCTGGCGGACGGCGCAGCCGTTGCACACGTGGACGCGGTCGGCCACGGTCATGCTGCCGGTGGAGAGCGCGAATGTGAACATCAGCCAGGAGGTGCCAAATGACCGCTGGCTGCTCTGGACGAGCGGGCCCCTGCGCGGGCCGGCGGTGCGTTTCTGGCCGATTCTCATCCTGGCGATGCTGGTGGCGTTCGTGCTCGGGCGGCTGCCGCTCACGCCGCTCCGAGCCTGGGAGTGGCTGCTCCTGCTCTTGGGGCTGACGCAGGTGCATCTGCTGGCGTCGCTGTTCGTGATCGGCTGGCTGTTTTTGCTGGCCTGGCGCGGGACGCTGAAGGGGCCGACGGAGCAACCTTACAATCATAACGTGCTGCAGGTCCTGCTGGTGATGGCCGCCCTGCCGGTCGCGGGGATACTGCTTTTCGTTCTGCATCGCGGGCTGCTGGGCCACCCGGAGATGTATCTGCTCGGCGGCAACTCCTACGCGCAAAGACTCACCTGGTATGAACCGCGCGCGGGAGCAACCCTGCCGACCGCCGGGTTCTTCTCGATCTCGGTTTGGTGGTATCGCGGGCTGATGCTGATCTGGGCGCTGTGGCTGGCGCGATCGTTCCTGCGCTGGGTGCCGTGGGGCTGGGAGCAGTTTTCGGCGGGCGGGCTCTGGCGGAAATCGGAGCCGAAAACGAAGGCTGTCTGATCGATACCCGGCGGGCAACGTGGACGTTGCCCCTCCAGTCGCGGGCTGCTACGAACGCACTCCATGTTCGCACTTATCTCCACCGATCCCGGCAGCCGGGCGCGGCGCGGGCGGCTAATCACGCACCACGGGGTGATCGAGACACCCATCTTCATGCCGGTCGGCACGCAGGGCTCGGTCAAGGGTGTGAGTCCGCGCGAGCTGCGCGAGTTGCGGGCCCAGATCATCCTCGGGAACACTTACCATCTTTTCGTGCGACCGGGCATGGACGTAATCCGCGAATTCGGCGGACTGCATTCCTTCATGAGTTGGGATGGGCCGATCCTCACGGATAGTGGCGGTTTCCAGGTTTTCTCGCTGGCGCGGCTGCGCAAGATCACCGAGGAGGGCGTCCACTTTCAGAATCACTTGGATGGCGCGCCCTGCTTCATCGGCCCGGAGACGGCGATGGAAATCCAGTGCGCGCTGGGGTCGGATATCGCGATGGCGTTCGATGAATGCCCGCCCTATCCCTGCGAGCGGGACTACGCCAGCACCAGCCTGGATCTCACGCTCCGATGGGCGGCGCGCTGCCGCGAACGGATGGAGCGCGAGCCGAAGCTGACGCGGCCTCTGCTCTTCGGGATCGTGCAAGGTTCCTCCTACCCGGAGCTGCGCGAGAAAAGTGCGCGGTCTCTGGTCGAGATCGGCTTCGACGGCTACGCGGTCGGCGGCGTGAGCGTGGGCGAAGGCGAGCCGGAAATGATGGCGGCGGTCGAGCAGAGCGTGCCGTTTCTGCCCGAGGATCACGCGCGCTACGCCATGGGCCTGG
Source organism: Chthoniobacterales bacterium (assembly GCA_041743065.1). Taxonomy (GTDB): domain Bacteria; phylum Verrucomicrobiota; class Verrucomicrobiia; order Chthoniobacterales; family Chthoniobacteraceae; genus JBBSOD01. Next base: position 3,305 of record JBGTNO010000285.1, on the reverse strand, counting down.
GCACGCCGCCGCAGCTCGTGGAAATGGTCGCGCGCGGCATCGACATGTTTGACTGCGTGCTACCCACCCGGCTGGCGCGGAACGGCACGGCGTTTACGCGCACGGGGACGATCAATTTGAAAAATCAGCCCTACGCGATGGACCATGCGCCCATCGAGGACGGCTGCCAATGCTATGCCTGCGCCACTTTTACCCGCGGCTACCTGCGCCACCTGATCAAGGCTCAGGAGATTCTGGGCCTGCAACTCGTGTCGATGCACAACCTCCATTTTTACCTCGATCTGATGCGCCAGATCCGGGAGCATCTGGAAGAGGGCACGTTCGGCGCTTTTCGGGAGCAGTTCGTCCGCGAATATAAGGTGCGGCTAGAAGCAAGGAGCGCGGACGTCCCGTCCGCTTCCATGGATGATCTGATTTGAGGCACGAAGCGGACGGGGACATCCGCGCTCCTTGGGGCACGAAGCGGACGGGGACGTCCGCGCTCCTTGACACGCTCGCCCCACAAACCCGACACGATGCTTCTATAGCATCACGCCCCGCCCGCGACCCTATGACCAGATACACCGCTTTCCGTTGTCCCGAAGATCTCCTCGCCAAGGCGAAGATCAAGGCGGAGGCCGATCGACGGTCGCTCAGTAACTATCTCATCACCCTGATTGAAAAAGACGTGCGGGATGTGCCCGACAGCGCCCTCAAGAAAGCCGCGCCGAAGAAAAAACGGGTGACGCGAATCGCGAAAAAACCAGTGCGACCCGCCAAGAAGAAGGCGCCGGCCCGCCGCCGTCGCTAGCGCCCGCCGGAGCGGATCAGGCCGACCATCACGCCCTGAATGACCAATTCCTCCAGCGGAACCAGATCGTCAAAAGCCGGATTTTCCGCGCGCAGAAAGTGCTGGCCGTCTTGGATAATCAACCGCTTGAGCGTGGTCTCGCCATCGATCAACGCGGCCACGATGTCGTTTTCGCGAGCCTCTTTCGCCTCCAGGATCACCAGGTCGCCATCGCGGATCTGGGCTCCGATCATTGATTCGCCCCGCACTTTCAGGGCGAAGCTGCGTTCCCGCGCGGACGGGCGCACCAGCGTCCGATCCACGGTGACCGTCCCTTCGACATCTTGCTCCGTCATTTCCGCCAGACCGGCGGCGATCCTTCCATAGACCGGCACCTCGACCACCGAATTCAGGCCGGCACTCCCGGCAATCCGCACGGCGCGCGCCTTCCGGGGCATGCGCTGCAGGGCGCCCTTCCGCTCCAGCGCGCGCAGGTGCGACATGGCGGCGGTCTGACTGGCAAAGCCGAAGTGCTCCTGAATCTCGCGCGTGGAGGGATAGACACCCTCTTCGCCCTGATAGTCGCGTAAAAAATCGAGCACCTCCTGTTGCCGGTCGGTTAGAATCATGTTCAGCCGAACACTAGAGAAATGCCGCTTCGTTTCCAGAGAAAAATGCGGGCCGCACCCAGGCTCGCCTCAGCCTTCCGACTCGCTCGCAATCCACTCCGGCTCCTTATCGAGCTCCGGCCGGTCCACCAGCAGCTCGTGAGGGTGGAAACGTTTCTTGTAGCTCATCGAGTAGCATCCCTCCACCCGGTAGCCGAGATACACGTGATCCAGCCCGAGACGACGGGCCAGCGCCACCTCCAGCATCACGCTCACGATGCCCAGAGAATAGGCCGCGTAAGCCGGATCGTAGAAAAAGAAAATCGAGCTGAGCGACCGCGGCGTCAGGTCCACCAGATCGATGGCGATGAGGCGGTCTTCATCGTACCAGGCCATTTCCTGACTGGTGGATTGGGGAAAACAAAACTCTTTCTCGTACTGCTCCGCGGTCAGCGGGCTGCGGTCCCAGCCGCGGTGCTGTTCGCGGTCCGCGTGCCACCGCTGGTAGAGTTCCACCCGTTCGCGATCGCAGTGGGGCGAGCCGAGGGCGACCCGGAAACGCTCGGCCTTGCGCATCACCCGCCGCTGACTCCTCGACGGCTGGTGGCGCGCCACCGGAATCCGCAGCGACACGCACGCCCGGCAACCCCGGCAGACCGGGCGAAAATAGACCGGTCCGAACCGCCGCCAGCCTCGCGCCACCATCGCCTCCCAGGCTGGCGGACTGAGATCGAGGATGACCCGGTACTCCAGCATCGAAAGCCGGTCGCGCAAATAGGGGCATAATTCCTCCGCCGAGGTGAACCGCCGAAGTTCCTGCGCCATCCTCAAAAACATGAAGCAACCACGCCCCGGCGCAATCATTTCCACGCGGAGCTGTTTCCGGCCTTTCCCGCCTTGCCACCCGCGGGGGGTCTGTCCGATATTGCGCGCTCACTTCATGGAAACCATCGGCATCGGCATCGCAGGACTCGGCACCGTCGGGGGAGGCGTCTATAAACACCTCACCGGCAATCGCCCGCTGCTGCGCGAACGTCTCGGCCTCGACCTCGTGGTCCGGCGCGCCGTGGTGCGCGATCTCAAGCGCGCCCGCGCGGTGCACGCCCCGGTCGAGATCCTCGGCACCGATTGGCGGGAAATGGTGGACGATCCCGGCGTGCAAATCGTGGTCGAGCTGATGGGCGGCACCACCGAAGCGCGCGCGCTCGTCCTGCGGGCGATCGAGCTGGGCAAAACCGTCGTCACCGGCAACAAAGCGCTGCTGGCCGAGCACGGCCCGGAGATCTTCGGCGCGGCCATCGCGGCGAAAGTGCCGGTTTTCTACGAAGCCGCCGCGGCGGGTGGCATCCCGATCATCAAGGCGGTGCGCGAGGCCTTTATCGGCAATCACATCGAGTCGATGCACGGCATCATCAACGGAACTTCGAATTTCATTCTCACCCGAATGCACCAGTCCGCCCTGAGCTTCGAGGAGGCGCTGGCGGAGGCGCAGGAAAATGGTTACGCCGAAGCCGATCCCACGCTCGATATCAATGGCTGGGACGCCGCGCACAAGGCGATCATCCTCGCCTCGCTGGCTTACGGTTTCTGGGTGCCGACGGAGAAACTCTACGTCGAGGGCATCGGCGAAGTGCGCGCGGACGACATCGTTTTCGCGCGCAGCCTGGGCTACACCATCAAGCATCTCGCGGTGATCAAGGCGGACGACGCCGGCGTGGAAGTGCGCGTCCATCCGGCCCTGATCCCGAGCACGCACGTGCTGGCCTCCGTCAGCGGCGTCTTCAATGCCGTGGCCGTGCGCGGCGATGTGGTGGGCGACACGCTTTTCTACGGACGCGGCGCGGGCCAGGATCCGACGGCCAGCGCGGTCATCAGCGACATCGCCGAAGCCGCCATCGCCTTGAAATCGCCGCGCGCCAGCTACGGCT
>JBGTNO010000284.1:0-15573 GCA_041743065.1 Chthoniobacterales bacterium | reverse complement strand
CCCGCGGCAAATTCCAGCCATTCGCCCCCGCAGCGAGCCAGCAGACAAGCCTCGAAACCTTCCGCAAGATTCGTCCCGGCGGAGCCGACGTAGCCCCGGCCGGTCACAGCGACCAGTTCGCTTTCGTCCGAACTCGCGAGCATGCGCGGTCTCAGATGGAGGCGGGAGGAGCGCTCGGCACGCGCACCCAGCGCATGCCCGCCGCCACCGCCGCGTCGATGCCCAGTTGCGTGTCCTCAAAGACGAGGCATTTCTCCGAAGGCACTCCCAGCCGCCTGGCCGCCTCCAGGAAAGGATCCGGAGCCGGCTTGCCGTTCAGATAATCCTCCGCGCCCACGATGGCGTCGAAGAGATCCAGGATGCCCAGCGAGGAAAGCGTCTTTTCGACGATCCCGCGATGTCCGCCCGACGCCACCGCCACCGGCACGCGACCCGCGAATCGCCGCGCGAATTCGACCACCGCCGTGATCGGCTGAATCTCATGCAGCAATTCCAGATAGAGACTTTCCTTGAAGGCCGCCGTTGCCTTCGGTGGCATCTTCAGTCCGTGCCGCTCGTTTAGAATTGTGACGATATTTTCGGTGGGCACTCCGCCCAGTTCATAAAACATTGCCTCCGGAAAATCGGCCTCGTAATCCTCTAGCGCCGCTTTCCAGGCGCGGTAATGCAAGGGCATCGAATCGGCCAGGGTGCCGTCGCAGTCAAAGATATAGCCAGCGAAGTCTCCGGCGGGAATGTCTAGTTTCATAAGTTCACATCCGCTCGGGCGTCTGGATGCCCAACAGCGCGAGTCCGTGCCGCAAAGTCCCGGCGGTTTGCTGGCAAAGGCCGAGCCGGCTGGCCCGGGTAGCCCCTTCCGATTTCAGCACGGGACACGCTTCGTAAAATCCGTGAAAAGCATTAGCTAGCTCATAGAGATAAGTCGCCAGCAGATTAGGTCGGAAATCGGGCAAGACGGCTGGCACGATTTCCCCGTATTGAAACAGCTTCCGGGCCAGCGAGAATTCCGCCGCCTCGCTGAAAGTATAAGTATCCGGCAGCACGACCGCTTCGTCCAGCTTGCGAAAGATGGAGGAAATCCGCACACAGGCGTTTTGCAGATAAGGCGCCGTGTTCCCGTGCAAAGACAGCATCTTATCCCAGGAAAACACATAGTCCGTCATGCGAAATTGCGAGAGTTCCGCGTATTTTAGGGCGCCCAGGCCGATGATCCCGGCGATCTTTTTCGCTTCCTCGGCGGGCAGGTCCGGATTCTTGGCCGCCAGGGCCTGCCCGGCCCGTTCGCGCGCCTCCTCCAGCAGGTCCCGCAGCGAAACATTATCTCCCGAGCGAGTTTTCATGACCTTGCGGTCCTCGCCCAGGATGCTGCCAAAAGGAATATGCCGCAGCTCGACCTCCGTCCCCCCGGCTTTCCGCATCGCCGCGAAGACCTGTTGAAAATGCAACTGCTGCGGCGCCCCGGTGACGTACCAGATCTCATCGGGATGCCAGCGCTCGATCCGATACTCGATCGTGGCCAGATCGGTCGTGGCGTAAAGAGCCGCGCCATCGCTTTTGCGAATCAGGCAAGGGCGCTCCGCCAGCGCTTCATTCTCCGGAAAGAAGACGCAGACCGCTCCCTCGCTCTTCTCGGCCACCTTTGTTGCCAGCAGCCGATCCACCAGCGGCTGGAGTCGATCGTGGTAAAAACTCTCCCCCAGCCACTCGTCGAACTCGATGTCTAGTTGCTGGTAGATGGCGTCGAATTCATGCCGGGAGAGATCGATCGCCTCCCGCCAGATGGCGCTGTTTTCGGCGTCGCCCCGCTGCAGTTTCGCCAGTTCCTGGCGGCACTCCCGCAGGACCTCTGGATCGGATTCGCTCCGGGCGTGGGCTTCTTTATAGAGCCTGACCAGTTCCGCCACGGCATCCCTCCGCAAAGCGTCCCGATCGAGAAAATGCTTCCAGCCGTGGATCACTTTGCCAAACTGCGTCCCCCAATCGCCGATGTGATTATCGGTCACGACCCGGTGTCCGAGAAATCTCGCCACCCGCGTGAGCGCGTCGCCTAGAATGGTGCTGCGGATATGGCCCACATGCATCGGTTTGGCGATATTGGGGGCCGAGAAATCAACGATGATCGTGCGCGGCTCCGCCACCGCCGGCACGCCATGCCTCGGGTCCGCCGCCAACTCCGCCAACCGCTGGGCCATGAACGCCGCCTTCAGCCGGAAGTTGATGAATCCGGCCCCGGCGATTTCGGGCGGTTCGCACAGGTCGGACACGTCGATCGCGTCGATGATCTTCCGCGCGAGTTCCCGGGGATTCGCGCGCGCCTTTTTTGCGTGGATCAGGGCCGCGTTGGTCTGATAATCGCCAAACTGGGCGTCCATGGAAGCCACGACCCGCGGCGACAAACCGTCCAGCAAAGCCGAGGCGGACTGAAGACGGGTCTCCAGCAGAAACGGAATGGTGGGCATGCGGGACCGGCCTCCTCAGGCTTTGGGGGCGGTGTTATTGAAAATCTCGAGAATGGCCGCGGCGTCCCCCGCCTCTCCCAGACTCTCCCGCACGGACCGGTCATTCAGGAATTTGGCGATGGCCGCCAGCGTGCGCAGATGGGTTTGAAACTGATCCTTGGGCACAATGAAGAGCACGATGAAGCGGACCGGGGCATTATCCAGCGCGTCGAAATCGAGGCCCGACGCGGAGCGCCCGAAGGCCGCCACCACCTCCGTCACCTCATCGGACGAGGCGTGCGGAATGGCGATGCCAAACCCAATGCCGGTGCTCATCGTTTCCTCGCGCTGACGGAGCGCCGCCACGATCGAATCGCGATGCGCCGGGTCGATCCTGCCCGCGCTCACGAGCAGGTCGATCAATTCCCCAATGGCTCCCCACCGGTCCTCCGCGGCCAGATTCGGCTCGATTTGATTCACCGTGAGGAGATTGCCTAAAGTCATGAGCAGCAGCGCCGGAGCGAGCGCGAATCTAGCAACGCCTCACCCGATGACAAGGCGCTTTTCCGGTCGCTCCAGTGGTGGGGAAAGCCGGCCGCCGGGTGGGGGAGCTGATCCGGGAGGGCTTCGGGGAGCCCGAGGTGCCCGGTCTTCGCTCGACGCGGTGGCTGGCGCGGTCGGATCTTGCGTCGATCTTCCATTTTCGGAAAGCTGGCGGGTGTTGAAGAACGGTAAACTTTCCTCGCTGGCGCGGCGCAGCCGCGCGTTTTTGCCGGATCATCCGATTCTCGCGCAGGCGCTGCTCTGGGCGATTCCGGCGATCCTGCTGGGAGGGATCCTGCGGGGCATTCTGCTCAGTTATTCGCCCTATGCTTACTGGGGTTCGGATTCGTGGTCTTACTTCAGCTTCGCTTACAAGATGTTGACGACGCTGGACACGAGTCTCAATGACAAGCGGCGCTATCTCTACCCGATGTTTCTGCTGCCGATGTCGATGCTGCCCGGTTCGCCGCTCCAGTGGCTGGCCTGGATTCAGCACTTTGCCGGACTCGCCACCCTGGTGCCGCTGGCCTACGCGGTCCGGCGGCTCTTTGTCTCCTGGAAGCTGGTCATCGTGCCGGTGACGGTGCTCTGGGCGGGGCTGCCCATCATTCTCTGGTATGAGCACGAGCTGCTGGCGGAGTCGCTCTTCTTCGCCGCCGTCGTCTGGTCGATGGGGGGCTGGGTGGCGTGGACGAAACAAGCGGACCCGGCTCGGGCTCGGCGACTTTTTGGGATTTTCCTGGCGGCTTTGGCGTGCGTGGTATTGACGAAACCGGCGGCCCGTTTTGTCTGGCCGGGGGTGCTGGCGGGGCTGGTCATGATCGGAAGCTGGCGCGTGCTGCGCTGGCGGCAGTTCGCCGCGCTCGGGCTGCTGCTGGGAGCGAGCCTGACCATCGGGCAGGATAAACAAGGCGCCTACCTGCTCTACAGTTCCTCTTTTCCGCTGACCCGGCTGAACACCGCTCCCCACGCGGAATACAAGACGGAGATCCGCGACTTGGTGACCGAATATCGCGCCCACCTGCCGCGGTATCACGCGCGCGATCGGGCGGTCAAAAACTTCCTCAAGCGCCCGGGCGACCATCCCGGCCGTCCTTTATGGGCCGCGTTGGAGGACGATCCCGAAAAGCGAACCGAGCTCTACCAGGAACTCGCTCTGGAGGGCCTCCTGCGCCGGCCGGATCTGCTGGTGCTCATCTCGCTGACGCGGGCATTGGACTCGGCCAACCTCGCGGAATTCAAGACCGGGCGGTTCGAGGCCACCTATTTCGCGGAACGTTTCGCCGAGCACGACGAGGAATGGCGAGCCGAGAACGGGGGCCACCTGCTGAAGTTTCTCTTCGATCTGCCGCGCGAGGCCCCGGTGCCGCCCTACTCCGAATTGCGGCACCGGCTGGCTCCCCATCCCCAGGCTCCTCAGGCGGTGTGGTTGCGGCGTTACGCCGATGGTTTCGCCGAGGCCGCCGCGCTGATAAAGCCGGTGAGGGAAGAGGCGGACGCGCTGCCGCATCCCACGCCGCTGGGATGGTATTTGCTGGCCGGTTCGCTCCTGTCGTTCGCCCCGCCCTACTGGCGCGGCCTGGCGCCGTGGAGTGTGGTGGCGGCGGGCTATCTGGCGGGCGTCTATCTGGTGGGCAGCGCCAATCCGCGATTCTTCGCGCTGGTGCTGCCGATGCTGCTCCTCTATCTGGCGGTGCCGGTCGATCTGGCGGCGCGATTGCTGGCGGGGAGGAAACCTCGGACGGCCGAGCCCGCGGGTGCGGCCAGTCGGTAATTCCATGCGTATGGATGGATATGAAAAGACAGCGGATCGAGAATGCGCTCTGGGGCCTGTTCATCGCGGATGCGCTGGCGATGCCGGCCCACTGGTTTTACTCGCTGAAAAATCTTCAGGCGCGGGATATCTGCGGCTGCCCAAGGTGACGGGGGAGCGGCTGCACCAGCTCTATCGCGAATACGATGGGCCCAACCATATTCCCGATCAGAAAATGTGGAGGCTGCACACGGAGCTGGGGGATAAGCCGTTCGAGGTGGAAGCCTGGATTAGAGAACTCTCGCCCGAGGATATTATCGCGAAGCGGCTGAGCTCGGCCTGTTATCCGGAGCATGGTCTGCCGCTCAGCTTTTACCTGCTCCGTCTGCACGAAGGGCGCTATCGCGACGCGGTGCTGGCCGATGTGAACGCCGGTGGCGACAATGTCCATCGCGCCATGATCACGGGTTTGTTGGCCGGAGCCGCGAGTGAGGAGCTTCCCGGGGAGTGGAAGCGCGGGCTCCGCGATCACCAGACCCTGGCGGAGGAAATCGCCGCCTTCGCGCGACTGGCGGCGCGGGCCTAGGCCGCGTCTTTATCCTGCTTTTTGCGGATAAGGGGAGGCTTTTTGCCCTCGACGGCGGCGCGGTTGATGGTGACTTCCGCGATGTCTTCGCGGCTGGGCACTTCATACATGATGTCGAGCATGATGCGCTCAAACATCGAGCGCAGCGCCCGCGCGCCGGTGCCCTTGACCACCGCTTTTTCGGCGAGGGCGCGAAGGCCGTCCTTGGTCACGTTCAGCCCCACGCCTTCCATCGACATCAGTTTGCTGAACTGCTTCACCATCGCATTTTTCGGCGCGGTGAGAATCTGCACCAGCTCATCCTCCGTCAGCGCGTCCACGGCGGTCATAACGGGAAGACGCCCGATAAACTCCGGGATCATGCCGAAACCGAGCAGATCCTCCGGCTCGGCATGGCGGATGGCGTCGCGGTGCGCGATCTCGTTTTCCAACGCGCTCTGCGAGCCGAAGCCCATCGTCTGGCGGCCGAGCCGGTTGGTGACGATGCGATCGAGACCGACGAATGCGCCGCCGCAAATGAAGAGAATCTTCTCGGTGTTGACCTGGATATATTCCTGATGCGGATGCTTCCGGCCGCCCTGGGGCGGGACGTTGCAGGTCGTGCCTTCGAGAATCTTCAGCAGCGCCTGCTGCACGCCTTCACCCGAGACGTCGCGGGTGATGCTCACGTTGTCTGTCTTGCGTCCGATCTTGTCGATTTCGTCGATGTAAACGATGCCGACCTCAGCCCGCTTCACATCGTAATCCGCGGCCTGCAACAGCCGCAGGACGATGTTCTCCACGTCTTCGCCGACGTAGCCCGCCTCGGTCAGGGTGGTCGCGTCGGCGATGGTGAAGGGCACGTCGAGCACGCGCGCCAGCGTCTTGGCCAGCAGGGTCTTGCCGGAACCGGTCGGGCCGATGAGCAGGATGTTACTTTTGTCGAGTTCCACCTCCGCGTGCGGATCCATGGCCAGCGCGGCGCCGCCGTCCGCATCGCTGTTCAGGATGCGTTTGTAGTGATTGTGCACCGCGACCGAGAGCGTTTTCTTCGCCTGATCCTGACCGATAACGTATTCGTCCAGCCGCGCCCGGATGTCGGCCGGTTTGGGCACGCTTAAGGTGGCGGACTGCCGCCGCGCGTCGTCATTCAGCTCCTTATCGAGGATGCCTTTGCAGACGTTGATGCAACTGTCGCAAATATAGACGCCCGGTCCCGCGATGAGCTTGCGCACCTCCGCGTGGCTTTTGCCACAGAAGGAACACATCGTGAGATTAGAGGGTCTGGCCATGGGGAACTACGCTAGTCTTCTTTGCCTTCCAGCTCGGGCTTGGACTCGGGTTTCACCTGCTTGCGGGATTCCACCACCAGATCGACGAGGCCATAATCCGCCGCTTCCTGGGCGCTCAGATAGTAGTCGCGATCGGAGTCGTGCTCGACCGTCGCGTAGTCTTTGCCGGTGTGGTCGGCGATGATCGTGATCAGCCGTTTCTTCAGCTTGTACATGAACTCGACCGAGCGCTCGACATCGCTGGCCGTGCCCTGAGCGCCGCCGGAGACCTGGTGAATCATGATGTCGGAGTTTGGCAGAGCGTAGCGTTTGCCCTTCGTGCCCGCGCAAAGCAGGACCGCGCCCATGCTGGCGGCCATGCCGAGGCAGTAGGTCGTCACATCGCAGGTCACGAACTGCATCGTGTCGTAGATGGCCAGACCCGAAGTGACCGATCCGCCCGGCGCGTTGATGTAAATGCTGATGTCTTTCTTGGGATCCTGCATTTGCAGGAAAAGAAGCTGCGCGATGACCGAGTTGGCCACGTAATCGTCGATCGGCGTGCCGATGAAAACGATGCGATCCTTGAGCAGCCGCGAGTAAATATCGTAGGCCCGCTCCATCCGGCCATCGCTCTCGATGACGGTGGGAATGAGCACATTTTGCGGAGCGCGGGCGCTGGAGCTGCCGGCCGAAAAGGGGTGATGCGGATCGTGGAAATGCGACATGATAAAAGGGTCTCTCAGGCAGGCTGACCGGCTGCGACCGGAGCGTCAGCGATGGTAGCACCCGAGGCCAGGAAATCAAGGACCTTGCCCGTCAGAATCTCCTCCCGCACTTTGTCCACGGCGTTGTTTTCCCGCAGTTCCTTCATCAGTTTTTCCGGGTTGGTGCGGTACTGCACCGCCATCAGCATGATCCGCTGGGAAAATTCCCGCTCGGTCACGCGAATCTTTTCCTCCTCGGCGATGCGCACGAGAATGAACCGGCCTTTCAGGCGTTCGCGCGCATTGCGACCGGCTCTCTCGACCAGATCGCTCTTGTGATCCTGCAGCACGTCGTCGGCGACGCCCCGAGTCTGATTCTCGCGGACGATTTCGTTCAAAATCCGCTTGGTCTCATACTTCACCATGCTCTCCGGCAGCTCGCACTCCACCTCAGCCGAGAGCTGCCGCATGATGGCGTTCCGCTTCTCGTCCTCGGCGGCCTGCCGCTTCTGAGTTTCCAGCTCGGCCCGGACGAGCGCGCGCAGTTCGTCCAACGTCTTGCCGGGGGCGACGGCGGAGGCGAAGGCGTCGTCGAGGTCCGGCAGCACCCGCTCTTTGAGCCCTTTGATCGTCACTTCGTAGCGCAGGGTCTTGTCCCGCAAATCCATGATCGGGAAATCCGCCGGCACCGGCAGATCGAAGGAGCGGGTGTCATCGAGCGAAGCGCCGACGAGCTGGTCGGTGAAGCCGGGGAAAAACGCCTCGGGCGTCATCTTCAGCCAGAAATCCTGGTTCTCGGCCAGCGGTTTGCCCGCTTTTGGCACCACTTCATCGACCGGCTTGCCGTCGAGCGTGCCCTCGTAATCGACCACCACAAAATCGTCCATGGCCAGTGGGCGTCCTTCGATGTCCTTGAACTCCGCCCGTTGTCCGCGCAAGTTTTCCAGCGCTTCCTCCAGGTCGGCGTCGGTCACCGCGGCGTCCGCCTCCCTCAAGTCGAGCGCCTGGTAGTTGGGCGTCTCGAATTCCGGGGCGGTCACCACCGTGGCGGTGAAGCTCATGCCCTTCTCGCGGTCGAGCTCCAGATCGTCCACCTCGGAGAGCTGCAACACGCGCAGTTCTTTCTCCGCGACGGCTTCGCGATAGCTTTCGGAGAGAAGCTTCTTCTCCACTTCCTCGCGGATCTGCTTTTGGAAGCGGCTGGCGATGACGGTGCGCGGCGCTTTCCCGGCGCGGTAGCCGGGGATGGAGGCGTGGCGCGCGTACTGGCTGGTGGCATCTTCATAGGCCTCGGCCACCTTTTCGCCCGGAACTTCGACGCGGAGGGTGGCGATGCAGTTGGGGAGTTTTTCGACTTCGACGTTCATGCTTGGAGAAATTTGGAGAGCTGGAACCTGTAGCCCAAATATCGCGCCGGGACAGGGAAAAAACCATCCCGCCCGCGGGAAGCTCCCCGGGAGGGGCCACGTTTCCGCTGCCCACCTCCCCCCAGGGTGATCAGCGCCGATTTCAAATATTGCTCGCCCGTGAAATCCGGCGGCAATCGGCCATCCTCCCAGCGCCAGCCGGTGGAGCCGGGCAAAGCGCCCTTCACGATGCGCTGGAAATGAGCGGTCCTGAGCTTTCGCAGGTTGGTCGAGACGAAGAGGGCGCCATCTCTCTCCAGCAGCGAAAGCGCGAGGGTGACCAGCGCGGGCAGATCGCGCTCGATCTGGAAGACGCGGCCGCGCCGATCCCGCGAGAAGGTGGGCGGATCGAGGATGACCATGTCGAACCGGCGTTCCTGGCGCTGCAGGCGCTTCATCCAGTCGAAACAATCGCCGTAGATGAAATCGTGCGCGGCGAGATCGAGCGCGTTGGCCTCGAAATTGCGCCGGCCCCAGTCGAGAGAACTTCTGGAAAGATCGAGATTGGTGACCCGCGCCCCGCTCGCCGCGAGCGCGACGCCGAAGGCGCAGGTATAGGCGAACGTGTTTAACGCCGTTTTGCCCCCGGCCATCTGGCGGAGGCGCGAGCGGTTTTCCCGCTGATCGAGAAACAGCCCCTGCTCATAGCCGCCGGTGAAGTCGATCCAGTAGCGCAAATGATTTTCGCGGACCAGAAACGGCTCCCCCTGCGCCGGCCCGGCCACCCGCCGCGCCGGGGCTTTCTCGCCGAGCGGCTTCCAGTAGATCGATCCGGCCGGGTTCGCCTCCAGCAGCGGGGCGGGAAATTCCCGGTGCATCCTCGTCCGCACCAGCCAGCGGCCCGCGAAATCATCGATCTCCAGATCGGGCAGCCCGTCGGCCGCGCCGTCGCAGAGCCGCAGGGCATCGGTGCCTTGCTGGCGGATCCTCTCCCGGCGGGCGGCGGCGGCGTGGAGCCTTTCCAACATAGGTTTGCAATCCATTTAGCGGTTTCTAAGATCGGGCGACCTATGCGCGATTTGAAGCTGAAACTGGATGAAGCCGTCGAGGCGGGAAGACTTCTGCCGGCCAGCCGTGAGAATGTTTTGCGATTACTGGAGGGCAGCGCGTCGCCCGTCGAAGCGGCGAGCGTGTGGGAACTGGTGGAAACCGCGGAGTGGACCGAGCTGAATGATCGGTTCTACCGGACGCTGGCTTTCGGCACCGGCGGTCTGCGCGGGCGCAGCATCGGCCGCACGGTGACGGCGGCGGAAAACGGCACCCCGAGCGAGATCGGCCGGCCCGAGTGGCCCTGCGTCGGCACCAACGCGATGAATTACCACAACATCAGCCGCGCCACGCGGGGGTTGGTGCTGTATTTGCAAAAATGGATGCGGGCGGAGGGCCGCACGGGCCGGCCGAAGCTGGTTTTCGCGCACGACACCCGCCATTTCTCGCGGGAATTCGCCGAGCTGGCCGCGCAAGTAGCGGTGGAGAACGGTTGCGACGCGGCCCTCTTCGCGGGTCCGCGCTCGACGCCCGAGCTTTCGTTTGCCCTGCGCCGTCTCGACGCGCAGGCCGGCGCGGTCATCACGGCGAGCCACAATCCGCCGCACGATAACGGTTTCAAGGTTTACTTCGGCGACGGCGCGCAGGTGGTGGAGCCGCACGCGGGCGGGATCATCGCGGAGGTGAATGCTCTCGTCTCCGCCAGCTACGAGCCGGTTCCGGCCGGGGAGCGGGGGCGGCTGCAAACGCTCGGCGAGGAAATGGACGAGGCCTACCTGGACAAGCTCGTCTCGCTGGTGCTCGATCCGAAAATGGTGGCGGAGCAGACTGGGCTCAAGATTGTCTTCACGCCGATCCACGGCACCGGCGGTGTCATCATCAAGCCGGCTTACGAGCGGCTCGGCTTTTCCTGCCAGAGCGTGGCGGTGCAGGACGAAATGGACGGCCGTTTCCCGACGGTGAAAAGCCCGAACCCGGAGAACGCGGAGGCGCTGGCCCTGGCGATCGAGCAGGCCGACCGGACGGACGCCGATCTCATGATCGCGACCGATCCGGACTGCGATCGGATGGGGGTGGCGGTGCGGAACACCGACGGGAAAATGGAGCTTTTCACCGGCAATCAGATCGGCTCGCTGATGGCGTGGTATCGCGTCACCAAGCTGTTCGAGCTGGGCGTGCTCACGCCGCGGAACGCGAAGAATGCGGTCATCATCAAGACTTTCGTGACTTCCGATCTGCAGAAAGCCATCGCCGAAAAAGCGGGCCTGCACTGCGTGGAAACGCTGACTGGTTTTAAATACATCGGCGAGAAACTGGGCAAGTACGAGAACGCCCTGCCCGACGCCTTTAGCGGGCGTTACCGCGAGCTGGCTGAGGAGGATTCGCGGGATGCGCGGCTCCGTTTTTCGAAATACTACGTCTTCGGCGGTGAGGAGAGCTACGGCTACAGCGGCGCGGATTTCGTGCGCGACAAGGATGCGAACGGCGCGGCGATCATGTTTGCGGAAGTGGCGGCCTACGCGAAATCGCGGAAGCTGACGCTCGACGCGCTGCTCGACCGCATCTACGGCGAGTTCGGCTACTATCTGGAGCGGAACGCATCGCTGGTTTTCGAGGGCGCGGAAGGCGCGGCGAAGATTGCCCGGCTGATCGCCAGCTACGCCGAGCAGGCTCCGGGATCGATCGACGGTTCGCCGGTGGAGAGCGCGCTCAATTTTGCCGAGCAGGAGATTCTGGACAGCGAGGGCGAGCTGCTGCCGAAGGAAAAGATGATCATTTTCACCCTCGGGGACGGACGCCGGGTGGCGGTGCGGCCTTCGGGCACGGAGCCAAAAATCAAATACTACATGTTCGCGCGGCGGGCTCCCTCGGAATTTTCGGCGGCGGAGCTTGACGAGGTGAAGGACACAGTGGACCGTGCGATCCAATCTCTCTGGAGCTGGCTGGAAGCGGACGCGACCCGCCGCGCCGGCTAGCCTTTTTTCACAAAGTTCATGAGCAGTATCAATCTCGACGGCGGCGAACGCACGATTCTGAAGGGCCTCGGGTTTGGCGGCTCGGCGGTGGATGGGCACACGCTGTTCGAACGGTGCCCGGGCTTTGCCGAAGCCGAATTTGTGGACAGCATGAAGGGTCTGATCATGATGGGCTATGTCTCCACCGACGGGCGCAACCTGCGCACGATGGAAGACATCAAGAACGTCGCGTTCCAGATCAACTCCGGCTATGCCCGCGAGCTGCGCGAGGCGCTGAATCCCCAGGCCAAACCCAAGAAGAGCCGTCGCGTCCGGCGCGAGTGACGTGACGGGTATGGCGGGTCGGTGGCGGCGGAGCTGGCCGTGGCTGGCGGCAAGTCTCAGCGGTGGCTTGCTCACGTTTTCTTTTCCGCCCTTCGGGGTGGCGCATCTTTGCTGGGTCGGGCTCACTCCGCTCATCGCCGCGATCTGGCTGGGCACGGAGCCCGGCGAACGCTGGCGGCCCGCCCTGCTCGGATACACGGCGGGGCTGGTCTTTTTCTGGGGAGCGTTTTCGTGGCTGATCACGGTCACGGGTCTGGGCTGGTTCGTGCTCGCCTTTTACCTGGCGCTTTATTTCGCCTTCTGGGGCTGGTTTCTGGGAACGGTGGCCCGCGCCCGCGGCGGGAGAGGGGACACGGGCAAACTGCCGCCGATTCTGCGCTCGCGGCACAACTTGCGGCTCTGCCTGCTCCTGGGCGCGGCCTGGGTGATGCAGGAAGCGCTGCGCGGAATCGTCTTCAGCGGTTTCGGCTGGAATGGCCCCGGGGTCGCGCTCTACCGCGAGACGCCCTTTCTCCAGATCGCCGAGTTCACGGGCACGGCGGGCGTTTCGTTCATGGTCGTCTTCGCCAATGCCATGCTGGTGCTCACCATCTGGCGGCTCGTGCGCGAGGCCGGCCGCGTCCGGATGCGGCCCCATTGGGATTACAGCCTCACGGTGGCGGCGGTCATGCTCGTCTTCGGCTTCGGTGTCTGGCGGATGAATCAGCCCCGGCCGACGTCGGTTCCGCTGAAAGTCGCCTCGATCCAGGCGAATATTCCTCAGAACCAGAAGTTCGATCGGGCTTTCGAGGATGAGATCATGGGCCGCTACCGCCACCTCACCGGAGCCGCCGCCGCGCTGGCGCCGGACCTGGTGCTCTGGCCCGAAGCCGCCACGCCGCGGCCGATGTTTGCCGACTACAAGAACCGCGACTTCGTCATCGGGCAGGCGAAAATAACGGGCGCGCTCCTGCTCGGGACTCTCGATTTCGACGAGCACGGCGAATACAACGCCGCCATGCTCTGGCAGGGGGGCAATCAGGTGCAGATTTATCGCAAGTTGCATCTCGTGCCGTTTGGCGAGTTCATCCCGTTCCGCCATTCCTTCCCGCTGTTTGCGGCCATCGTGGGCGATCTGGTGCCCGGAGATATCGTGGCGGGGAAGGAGCCCGTCGTGTTCGAGCTGGCCCAGCCCGCGGTCAAAATCGCCCCCCTCATCTGCTTCGAGGATTCGCTTGGAATGCTGACGCGGAGCTTCGTCCAGCGGGGGGCGCAGGTGCTCGTCAATATCACCAACGACGGCTGGTTCATGCGTTCGGCCGGATCCGAGCAGCATCTGGCCCAGTCCATTTTCCGGACGATCGAGAATCGCCGCCCGCTCATCCGCTGCGCCAACAATGGCATCACCGCCAACATCGATATCTACGGAAATGTGACCGAATCGCTGCGGGCTCCCGACGGCAACCCCTGGGTCGAAGGCATTCTCCAATCCTCGGTGGAAGTGCCGCAGACCGGCCGCCTCACCTTTTACACCCGCTATGGAGAAGTGTTCTCGCTGGCGATGAGTGCGCTCTGTCTCACCGCGATCGCCTGGCATTTCCTGGCCCGGCGCCGCGCGGTGACGCGCGGCTCCTGACGGGAGAGCGGATTTGGCGTGCCGCTTCCCGCATTTTTCCACTCGGAATCCGCCGCGAGGCGACCGGAATCCCGCAAACCCGCGAATCACTCAGTCAACGCACTGCCACTCCCGGTCAGTTCGCACCTCCTGAATTCCACCACTTCCATATTATGCTTTGGACCATTCTCATCATTCTCATCGTCCTCTGGGCGCTCGGCTTCGGCATCGGCATCGCCGGCAACCTGATCCACCTGATCCTGGTCGTCGCGCTTATCGTGCTGATCTATCAATTGATCACCGGCCGCAAAGTCTAAAGGTTCTAAAGGTCGCCGTTGCTTCCTTCCCGCCTCTTCCCTCGTTTCGGTCGTCTTCTGCTGGCTGGCGCGCTCGCCGCTCCTGTCCTGCGCGCGGGGGCGGAGGGTGAAACCGATCTTCTCCCGCCGGATCGCCAGCATTTTACCCGCATCCAGATCTTCCTGGATGCCGCCGATTTCGCGCCCGGCCGCCTCGATGGGCGCTGGGGCGAATTCACCCGCAAAGCCGCCGCCCGCTATCTCGAGGCGCAGGGCCAGCCGATCCCGGAGTTGGGCGATCAGCCGCCCGCCGACCTCGCGCTGCCGCTCGATGAGTCCACCCCGATCCTGATCGGCTACCCCGTCACTGCTGAGGACGTCTCCAGCATCGGCGAAGTGCCCGACACCGCCGAAGAGCAGGCCAAGCTGAAGGCGATGCCCTACTCCTCGGTACTTGAAAGAGTCGCCGAGCGTTACCATGCCGATCCCGAATTCATCAAAGAACTCAATCCCGGCGTAAACCTGGACGATCTCCAGGCCGGCACCGTTCTTCAGGTGCCAAACGTGCGGCCGCCCTTCGATATCGCCGCCGTCGCCCAACGCGCCGACTCCGAAAACGGAACCGATAAAAAAGAGGACAGCGAAAAGAAGCCCGAGACCGCGGCTGCAGAGGATAAATCCGCCCTCCGCCTCGAGATCAGCGTCGCCGAGGAGATGCTTGAGGTCCGCCAGGGCGATAAACTGCGGGCCGCCTTCCCCATCACCCCCGGCTCCGATTCCCTGCCCGCTCCCCGAGGCGAGTGGAAGATTGAGTCCATCACTTGGATGCCCTGGTTTCGCTACGACGAGAAGATGCTGAACGAAGGCGAGCGCGGCGACGAGGCGCATAACGTGCCGCCCGGCCCCAACAACGCCGTCGGCATCGCCTGGATGGCTCTAAATAAGAAGGGCATCGGCATCCACGGCACCAATTCGCCCGACACCATCGGCCGTTCCGCCAGTCACGGCTGCATCCGCCTGGCCAACTGGGATGCCTGGAAACTCGGCAACATGATCCCCGCCGGCACCTCCGTCACCATCCAGTAGCGCCTACCGCCTCACCCGCGCCACCATCGCCGGCCAGTCGCCCTCGAAGCGCAGCGCCCGGTCGTCGATGTAATAGCGGGCCGTCGGTTTTCCCATCACCAGATGGTCAAACGGGATCTCGTGCCGGCGCAGCCAATCCTGCGTCGCCCGCAGCTTATTGATGTGCCGCGCCGTGTGCAGGATGAGGAAATACCCCTCCGCTTTGAACTGCTGCAGCGCCTCGCGCGCGCCCGGGATCGGCTCGGCCAGCGCGTAGTCCAGATCCTCGCGGATGGTCGCCACCACGCCGTCGATATCGATGCTCAGAGTGATTTTTTCCTGCTCGTCCATGGCCGGTAGCTAAGATTTCCCCGCGCGCGCGCGGCAATCAAAATCGACGCCGCGCCCCCGGAACCCTATCTTGGCTGCCATGGCCGAATCTCCCACCTCGCGCGCCCGCCTGGCCCAGCGCATGGAAAAGCTCCGCGTGCGGGAGGCGGAGCTGGAGGAGACTTTCGCCCGTTCCTCCGGTCCCGGCGGTCAAAATGTGAACAAAGTTTCCACCGCCGTGACCCTCCGGCACCTTCCGAGCGGGCTGAGCGTCACCGCGCAAGACTCGCGCTCGCAGGCCATGAACCGCGCGCTGGC